>DASQJI010000286.1:0-7346 GCA_035631175.1 Parafilimonas sp. | reverse complement strand
GCAGGGTTTCCGAAGAATCCCTGCCCGAAAAGCTTCCTGAATTTGATTACGGTATCAAAGGGTCCATCTTCCTGTGAAAACAAGTGGCTAATGCGCCATATCGCCAGGGTACAGATCACAAAACCTGTTATGTAGCTATTGATCATCTACTCAGCACCGCATCATCAAAGCTTGTTTATCGATCAACCGAACAGAAACCGGGCGTTGATGAAACAACTATTACAGTTGACGTAATTAGTTGCATCCGCAGCTTTCAAAAGGTAAGATATAACGAAACAGTTGGAGTAATTTCTCTCAAAAAAGAGACGCGCCACCTCCGATCATTTGCCCTGTTAAAAGTAAAATTTTTTTTTCAAACGTCAAACGATCATGGGTTGGGAAAAGAAAAAATGAAAAGAGATACTGTACCCGAAAATCATTCAACGAGAACACCTTCCAAAACTTTCCACACATTTTCGGCGACGATCTTGCTGCCGGCTGCGGTTGGATGAATTCCATCGGCCTGGTTCAATGATGCAATACCGCCAACGCCTTCCAGCAGAAATGGAAGTAACGTCATTTTGTTTTTTGCAGCAAGTTGTGGATATATCTGTTTAAATTGAGCTGAGTAATTCTTTCCCATGTTCGGCGGGATCTGCATTCCCAACAAAACAAGTTTAGCGGCGGGATACTTCGCCTTTACTTTATCAATGATCGATTGCAGATTTTTCATCGTCTCTTTTGGCGATATGCCGCGCAAGCCGTCGTTGCCACCGAGTTCAAGTACGAATACATCCACTTTTTGTTTCAGTAACCAGTCGATGCGACTGTTTCCGTCGGCTGATGTTTCACCACTCACGCCCGCGTTGATCGCTTCATACGGTAAACGCATAGAATCGATCTTATCCTGTATAAGTGATGGAAACGATTCTGAAATATCATCAAGACCGTACCCTGCTGTAAGACTATTGCCAAAAAACAAAATCGTTTTCAAATTGGTTGGTTTTGACGCGCTTTCTTTTTTTATCGGCGCGTTTTGCTGAACCGGCTTCTTACTGTCATTGCATGAAGCGGCGAACATGAGCGCTATTGCAACAACGCTTTTTTGAACCATGTTCCTGATGCCATGAAATCGGAACGATGAAGGCCTGCCTGTCCGGCAGGCAGGGAATGCGACGCAACAATTGACGCCATCAAAAACCGAAGTTCGTACCATAAAAATTTTTTTTGCGGTGCAAATTCGTTATCAGTCCGACCGAAAAACGTTGAGCTAACGTTGAGATTTCTCGCTTTGCTGTACAGATGCGTTGCGGATTGCTCTTCCGGACACGTCTGCTCCAGCACCGCTGATCAGCCGGGATGACAACCCCTGTCATGTCGACGAAGGAGAGATCTGCATGCATCGATATCTCATTCTACCTCCGCCCGCAAAATTTCGAGCGGTGATCTTCGCAACACCTCGCGGCTGTTTACCAAGCCTATTCCAACTGTCACCACTACAATCACCGAAAATAATATACCAGCCGGAACCCAGTTGAGTGTGAACGGAAATTTAAATTGATAGGTCGCCAATAGCCAACTGGCGCCAACCGCTATGAGGATGCCGGTGAGTGCTGATAACGCGCCGAGAAAAAAGTATTCAAGTAACGTTATGGTAAATATTTGTTTGCGACTCGCACCGAGTGTACGTAATAATACGCTTTCATGCATACGCTGGTATTTGCTGATGCGTACCGACGCCATTAAAACAACTAATCCAGTGATGACGCTAAACCCGGCCATAAAGTGAATTACATAACCGATGCGGTTAAGCACTTCATCGAGCACTGCGAGCACAAGGCCCAGGTCAATGATGGAAACGTTTGGAAATTTTTTCACAACTGCCTCCTGGTAATTCACAGAAGCCTCTTTTGACGGTACGCGCGTAAGCAACACGTGAATCTGTGGAGCGTCTTCTAAAACTCCAACGGGAAACACAAGCCTGAAATTCGTTTCTATCCGGTTCCAGTCAACCTGCCGGATGCTTTCAACAACGGTGGATACGAACATGCCCTGTACATTGAACACAATACTGTCGCCAATTTTTGCAGGAATGCTTTCAGCAAACCGTTCTTCAAGGGAAATCGGGACATAATCGTTCGTTGTATCGGCTTTACTCACCCATTTGCCGGCAGTTATCTTTTCAGATTCTTGCAGATAGTCGCGATACGTGACACGGAACTCGTTGTTGAATACCCAACGTGAATACGGCAATGTTGTATCGTTCTTTACATCTTTAGCCGTTTTACCATTGATCGACTGCAGCCGCATCGTTACAACAGGCACTTTTTGCAGTACCGGTAGCCTTTCTTCTTGTGTAAACGAAACAAGCAAAGGTTCCTGGCTCGACTGAATATCGTACACCACCATATTTGGCTGGTTACCGCTTCCGGATATTGTGATGCGCTTAATAAGCATGTATTCTATGAACGACAACGTGCAGATAAACGCAGTGCTCAATCCAATAGACACAATAAGTATCATCGTTTGATTGTTTGGACGATATAGGTTAGCAAAACCTTGCCTCCACAAATAACTCCATGAACTTTTAATGATCATTCGTACAAACCACATTAAGAGAAAAGCAACCAGGGTCAACAAAACAAAAGCTGCGATAATGCTCAATGTGAAAAAAATACTTTGCTTCCAATCGCCAAGTTGCAAAAACGCAAAGGCTGTAACAAACAGCAGGATCAGGAAATAGACGAGCCATGCAAAAGGGTCGCGAAGAGACTCGACATTTTCATCCGATATTCTCAATGTGTTCAAGGGAGATATTTTTCGCGTCGATATCAAAGGCAATAATGCAAACAGGACGGAGATCACCAATCCAAGCGTAATTCCTTCTGCAATTGCCTTCCATGAAATGGTCACCGCAATTTTGAAAGGCAAAAAATCTTTCAGTACGACGGGCAAAATGCGTTGTACGAACACACCAAGCACTGCTCCAACGACCGACCCGATGAATCCAATGATTGTTATTTGGATGAGATAAATTAAAAATGCCTGCGAGGCCTTTGTGCCAAGGCAACGCATTATCGCAATTGCGTGGACCTTTTCACGCACATATACATGTACCGAGCTTGCAACACCAATGCAACCTAACAATAAAGCGATGAATGCAACGAGCGCCAGGAAACGCGTAAGGTCGGTAAAGAACCGGCCAACGTTTGCTTTCTGTGTTTCGACTGTATTAAAATTTAGTCCTTCCTTTCTTATCACTGGTTCAATATGCTTCACAACAGCATTGATATCTACCGGCCGGTCGTATTTATAGTAATAATTGTAATCGACATGACTGCCAGTGTTGATCAAACCGGTTTGCATCAGGTATTTGAACGGAATGTAAACGACCGGCGCGATACTCGACGACAGACCTGTTTGGCGCGGTGCTTTTTCGAGGCTTCCCGCTATTACAAAAACAACATCGCCCAATTTGATCGAATCGCCGGTGTGCGCATCGAACTGTAGCATGAGTGTTTTGTCTACAAGCGCTGCCCGATTGCCTCGAAAGGAAGTGCTGGCGACAGCCGGAATCGTTTCGATCCTGCCGTAATAAGGAAAACTGCCTTCGAGGGCGCGCACCTGCACGAGCCGCGTGCCTCTTTGTTTTGGAAAATAAGCCATCGATGCAAACGTGCATTCTTTCGATCGTTTGTCACCCAAAGAATCGAATGTTGGCCTCGCCTTTTGTTTGATGGTATCGTTGCCTGAAATAACCAGGTCCGCACCCAATAGTTCTGCTGCCTGGTTGTCTACATCGCGCTGAAGATTGTACCTGAACGAATGAATTGCAACCATCGCTGCAACGCCGAAAATGATCGATGAAATGAAAAGAAATAACCTGCCGCGATTTTTCCGGCTATCGCGCCAGGCCATGCGGCATAACCAGCCAAAGCTCACTTCCCTTGTATACTTTATCCTGTCCCTGTCCATCTGGCCGTTATGCTCTTTGATTTGTTTGTTCGTCTGAAATGATCGAGCCAGCCTTTAAACGGATAATGCGCTGCGTTTTAGAAGCGAGTTCGGGGTTGTGTGTCACAATGATCAAAGTGGTGCCAGCTTCTTTGTTGAGATCAAAGATGAGACTGGTTATTCTTTCGCTGGTCTCCGCATCGAGGTTGCCAGTCGGTTCATCGGCAAATAAAATGCGTGGATCGTTCGAGAAAGCTCTTGCCAATGCAACGCGTTGTTGCTCGCCGCCGGAAAGCTGGGAAGGGTAGTGGTGGGCGCGATCAGACAGGCCTACTTTATCGAGCAGGTCCGCCGACCTGCGTCTTATATTTTTTTCACGACGGAGCTCAAGCGGGACCATTACATTTTCCAGCGCCGTTAAAGTTGGGAGGAGCTGGAAATTTTGAAAGATGAAGCCAACGAATTTATTGCGCACCTGTGCGAGCTTGTCTTCGTTGAGTTTGCCAAGGTTGATGTAATTCAATTCAACAAAGCCCGAGCTCGCATGATCGAGCCCTGCACATAAACCCAGTAGTGTTGTTTTACCACTGCCCGATGGACCAACGATAGATACGGTTGATCCTTCGGCGACTGAAAAGCTGACATCATGCAGCACCGTTAACGGCTTTCCACCACTCTTAAAACTTTTATGCAGCCGCTTTATATCAAGGATGATATTCATTGCTGTTCTTGTTGATTAAAAATAAACCCCTTCGAATTTATTTCAATAGTAAACAACATGCATACCGCAGGTCACTTAAAGCAAGAATTTAAGTAAACTGTATCGACTCGCGAAACTTATCAAAGTTGAAGATGGATAAAAAATAAAGCACATGAGACGGCATGTGCTTCCAATTCATTTAAGAGGTCTAAAGTTAATATCTCGTAAACGTAAAACGCTGTATGTTCTTTCCGTCATAATAAGTTGCGATGAACTGGTTGTTGCCGGCAAAGCTTATATCGTCAAAATACAGGTCAATATTGTTGCCATAGCCGTCTGATACCTGGAACTGAAAATTATTGTGCGTGTCAGTTTGAAATACTCCGTTGCTATTGTAATAGCCGGTCGACACGAGATCCATGTGCCAGTTGCCCTGCATGGTGCCGTAATCATCCGAATATTGTGCGTTGCCATTGTCGTAAAAGGTAAACACACCAGGCGTTCCTGCGTCGAATGAATACCATCCATAGCTGTCGTAAGTGGAGGCATCACTGATATACCACGATCCGCTAATCGGGTTAGTTTGAGAAACCGTTACGTCAAGGGATTTGATGCACGATGAAAAAAGGATGCAGAAAGCCAGGGCAGAAGTTAGCGATAAAGTTGATTTCATAACAATTGCGTTTAATGTTTGTTTTTGAGCATGTACCGTGGAACTAAACCTGAGATAAGAGCAACACGTCGGGGTTGAAAGTGTATTCGTTAAAAAAATTAAAATCATTTTGAAGCTTAGCGCCATCATTTTTCTTAACGGTGTTTGAAAATTATATAAGTACTTATATATTTGTCTAGTGAATTTTTATCAGCAACTCGGGTTTCTTGTATTCGGCAGCCGGTTAAAGAGACTGGCTGACACGTTTATCGGCGACGTTAACCGGATCTACAAAAAACACCGGATACACTTTGATGCGTCATGGTTCCCCGTGTTCTATATTCTTTCGGAAAAAAAGGAAGTTTCAATAAAAGAGATCTCGGATGAGTTGAACGTATCTCATTCGGCGATCAGCCAATTGGTTGGCAGCCTGCAACAGAAGGGGCTTATCAGGTCCCTTGTATCAAAGACCGATGCACGTCACCGGTCGATAACTTTTACTGCAAAAGGAGAAAAACTGCTGCAACAAATACAGCCGGTGTGGGATGCGCTAGAAAAGGCAATGGAAAAACTAACCAATGAGAGCGCACAGAGCAGGAAGATTTTGCTGGCCTTAACGGCGTTGGAAAAAAACATTCAGCATAAAACGGTTTTTGAACGGGTTGAAAAAATTTTGAAATAAATGTCGTATGAGCGCAGAATTTTTTTATGGAAAAGATGAATTGACTATCGGGAAAACTGTTGCGCTGGCGAACGGATCATTGCACGGCATCCTCGCAAAAGAAGTCGTTCAAAAAATAAAGACAAGTCAGCATCACGTGCAGCAGATCGTGGAGCACCATAAAACTGTCTATGGTGTGAACACCGGCTTCGGCATACTTTCAAACACAAAGATCTCGGAAGAAGATACGGCAACGCTGCAACATAAGATATTACAAAGCCATAGCGTGGGGGTTGGAAACGCAATACCGGTGGAGATCGCGAAAATAATGCTGATCACAAAAGTGCATGCGCTTGCCCAGGGATCCAGCGGTGTACAGATGGCGACCGTCGAAAGAATTTTATGGCACATAGAAAATGATGTCATTCCTTTTGTTCCGGAAAAAGGTTCTGTCGGCGCTTCCGGCGATCTTGCGCCGCTCGCTCACCTGTTCCTGCCTTTGATCGGGCTTGGACAGGTTTTTTATAAAGGCGTTCTGCGTGATACAATGGATATATTGCAGAACGAAAAGATGATGCCTGTTAAGCTTGGGCCTAAAGAAGGACTGGCGCTGATCAACGGCACACAATTTATTTTGGCTTATGCGGTAAAAGCTGCCCAACGTTTACACAATTGTTTAGAAGCTGCTGACATTATCGGCGCGATGAGCCTCGAAGCTCTCACCGGAACGAAAGCGCCATTTGATGAACGTCTTCACGCTTTGCGCCCATATAAGGGCAATAAGCTGGTTGCGCAGCGCCTGCGTTTGCTTTTACATCAGTCGGCGATCATGCAGAGCCATGTAGATTGTGGAAGAGTGCAGGACCCCTATTCGTTGCGTTGTATGCCACAGGTGCACGGCGCAACCCGAAATGCGTGGCTGCACCTGAAGGAATTAACGACAATCGAACTGAATTCAGTCACGGATAATCCTATTATCCTGGACGAGACCGATACCATAAGCGGCGGAAATTTTCATGGACAACCTTTAGCGCTGCCATTGGATTATGCGTGTTTTGCGGCTGCAGAGATCGGAAATATTTCTGACCGCCGTTGTTATTTATTGCTTGAAGGCAAATGGGGATTGCCCATGTTGCTGATGAAAAACGTGGGCTTGAACAGTGGCTTTATGATCCCGCAGTATACAACTGCTGCTTTAGTGACAGAAAATAAAACACTTTGTTTCCCGGCGAGTGCCGACAGTATTCCAACATCGCTCGGACAGGAAGACCATGTGAGCATGGGTAGCATCAGCGGAAGAAAACTTTGCCAGGTGCTGGATAATCTTGAGTACATCCTTGCGATTGAATTGATGAGCGCCTGCCAGGCCATTGAATTTCGGAGGCCATTACAGAGCAGCG
>DASQJI010000285.1:0-3518 GCA_035631175.1 Parafilimonas sp. | reverse complement strand
TAAATTCCAATACAAAAGGCGTATTGAACAAAAAGATCAGCGATTATTTTTTGCCCGAACAACAGGGTGTTATCCCTGCGATGTTTTTCAGTTCAGCAATCACCCGGGATGGAAGAAAGCTGTTGGTATCAACACACCCTGCGCGTTTCATGATGCAGGCGCCTGAGAAAGCTAACCACTTAAGCGAATACGACATTGACGGAGTCGATTTTCAAAGCTTTTTCCAGGAGCAAAATCCCGGCGATCTGCAATTCCTCACGGCGATGCGAATGAATGCAACGTTTCCGTTCGTTCTTCCAAATATCGAGCTGCCTGCCAGCCCGGAAATTGACGTGATGGACGCTGGCTTTCGCGACAATTTCGGGCATGAGACGAGCTTGCGCTTCGTGGATGTTTTCAAAGACTGGTTGAAGGAAAATACCTCCAAGGTTGTCCTTGTTGAAATCCGCGACAGGCCTATCGGTAACTGGTCGCGCCCGTACGAAGCAAATTCGATATTGGGCCTCATCACTAAACCGATGTTGTTATTGCAGAACAATTGGTTCAATTTACAGGACTACTATGAAAAGGACGAGATCAACTACATGCTCGATGCATTCGGTTCGCAATTCTACAAAGTAGGATTCAGTTATGAGGCTCCTCAAAATTCCGTTTCGGCTTCGCTTAGCTTCCACTTGACTGCAGCTGAAAAAAAGGGCATCGCCCAGGCCATGGATGATGAAACGAATAACACCGCTGTAACGACTATCGCTAATTTTTTGGCTGAATCTGCACCTATAGCGCCCCCGCTCGTCCAAAAATAGAACCACTCATAATTTCAGAAAATTTCTCATGCAGCCGCAAGTTGCTGGGGGCCATGCGTTTGCCATTGTACATTAGTTAGCCTAGGCAATTACCTAACAAAAGCTTGTATTATGCATTGCATAGTATTGAAAATCTCATTAGCTTTGTGTCATCATTAAGATTTTAAAAACGCTGTATGGATATTCAAAACACAACAAGCCAAATGAGAAAAGGTGTTCTGGAGTTCTGCATTCTTTCAGTTATTCGCCAGGGTGAAGTGTATCCGAGTGACATAGTTGAAAAAATGAGGGGCGCCAACCTCCATATTTTAGAAGGGACACTTTATCCTTTGCTTACACGGCTTAAAAACGCGGGATACTTAACCTACCGGTGGGTTGAAAGTAACTCAGGCCCTCCACGGAAATATTTTTCGATGACTGAAACGGGGCTGGCCTTTTATGGCGAATTGGAGCGCACCTGGAAAGAATTGGCAGATGCTGTACAGAAACTCACTTCGCTAAATGGCACAGAAGACGTGCAGTCAGTAATCCCCAACGATAACCAAATAAACTAAAAGTAAAATGAAAAAGGTAATTAATATAAACTTTCAGGGCCGCGTAATTCCCATCGAGGAAACCGCCTACGAAATTTTAAAACAATATATTGAAAGCCTGAGACAGTTCTTCGCCAAGGAAGAGGGAAAAGAAGAGATCATCAATGATATCGAAGGACGAATTGGAGAATTGTTCAGCGAAGTGTTGAAGAAAGGTGCGGCCTGTATTACTGACGCCGACGTGCACACTATCATGAACAGCATCGGTCGCCCGGAAGATTTCGAAGCTGAAGAAGCCGGCGCTCCTCACACCGAAAGCGCCCGGCCAAATCAATCGTATGAAAGGACCCAATACGCTCCAAGAGGCCGCCTGTACCGCGACGAGAATGATAAATTATTAGGTGGTGTTTGCGCCGGCATTGCAAATTATTTTAGGCTCGACCCATCGTTAGTCAGGATACTATTTGCAATTGTGACGTTTGGCGGCTTTGGCACCGGGTTCCTTATTTACATCTTGCTGTGGATCCTGCTTCCTTCGAGATCGTTGGAAACTCAGTTGCGCAAAAGATTGTTTCGTAATCCGGATGACCGTGTTGTGGCCGGCGTTGCCAGCGGTATAGCTGCTTACTTCAATATCTCAGTGTGGATCCCGAGATTGATCTTCGCTTTACCACTCGTGCTTGGTGTGGTCAGTTCCATATTTCAGAATGCATTCTTTCATTTTAATCCGTTCCCGTCAGTATTGTTTGGCTCTTTCGGCGGATCACTGTTCATTATCTATATAGTTCTGTGGGCCGTGATCCCACTTGCACACAGTGCAACGGAAAAACTTGAAATGCGTGGTGAAAAGGTGGATTTGAATACTATCAAAACGACAATCCAGGAAGATCTGAGCAATCTTAAGACACGCGCCGAAAAATGGGGCAGCGAAGTGAAGGAAAACTTCCAGGAACGCGGACGCACACTTTCGTCTGAAGTTGGCCCCGCAGCAAAGAGGTCAGGCAGCAGGTTGTGGAATGCGATTGGAATTATTTTTAAAGGCTTCTTCTTACTCGTCTTCGGCTGTATAGCTTTCGCTTTATTGATGGGAATGATCATACTTGTCATGATTATGATCGGTTTCATGGCAGGTGGCATTAGTGCATTCCCGTTGAAAGGGTTTATCATATCCGGTTTCTGGCAAAATTTTCTAGCCTGGAGCACGTTACTTCTGTTTCTCGGCGTGCCTGTGATCGCTTTTCTTACATGGATCATAAGGAGGCTCATACGCACCAAATCGCGCAATCATTATATAGGCTATACGTTCGCCGGATTGTGGACACTCGGTTTGATCGCCGCAATTTGCCTGGCAGCTTCCATTTCGAGTGATTATAAAACGAAAGCCGGAATTGAAGAAAAAATAGAACTGGCTCAACCCACGACCGGAAAGTTATTTGTCAAAGCACTGCCTCGCAATAACGTCCGGTATTTTGAAAGCGATTGGTATGGTATTCATTGGGACGATGACGGTTCCCCTTTTTATGCATTAACTGAAGACAGCCTTGTCTTACGCACCGTGCAGGTAAGAATTCAAAAAAGTGACGACAGCGCTTTTCACATCAATGAAATAAAATTTAGCCGGGGTGCAAACCCTGAGTCAGCAAAGGATGCTGCCTCTAAGATCCTTTTTCCGGTAAATCAAACGGACAGCATAATTAATTTGCCGCGTGGGTTCAATGTTTCCAGGCAGGAAAAATTTCGGAACCAGCAAGTCTTGATAATTATTGATGTGCCGGTAGGCAAACGAATAGAGCTCGACCGTATCATTGATGAATACAGTGGATTTAATCTTGAGCTTGGTAATGGCTACAATGATTGGGACTGGAACGATGACTGGAGAAATAATTTTGACTGGCGGCCGAATGTAGAATACATAATGACAAGTGACGGTTTGAAACCGACTCATCCGGAAGAATCGAAAGCTGACAATGACGTTCAGGAAGATGAGCCAGCAACTGATTCAACTCATCCGGCTGCTCCGTCTCAGCAAGATTCATCGCGCTATCACTACCAGCCATCGAAAGATTCGCAATCAACAACGACGACAACTAAAATCAGAACAGAAGTTGCCCCGGCGATTCAATCATCATTCAAGATCTCTGATGTAACGTCAACGCTTTTAGAAAGGTTCTCTCTATAAACT
>DASQJI010000284.1:0-3019 GCA_035631175.1 Parafilimonas sp. | reverse complement strand
AAAGTTCCCATATCCACTTCCGCGTCGTTAACTATTTTGTTCGCCTGGATTGTATACAGGTTTGCAGATTTTTTTGAGATGTGATATACAACGCTCTCATCATGGCAGGCGGATGGCTTTACCTGGCACAGTGAAGTTCCTTTCCATACTCCTTCAATTTTATCTGTTGTAGTTTGTTGTGCATAGCCGGCAAAATGTTGCAGTATAGCGCTCAACGCGAACATTGAGCAAAGAAGCGTTCTCATGCTGTTCGTTTTAGTACAAAGTAATGCTTTATTTGCCACCTCTTTAGCTTGACTCAACCACATAGGTTTTGTGCACCAACTCATTTGAACCATTCTTTTCTAAGGGTTTCCTCCAAGGCAATCCAATAAACATTGCCATTGGTTTTTTTACGAGATGTATAAATATGCAAGCGCTTGCAACCGCTGCACCGGTCAAATCGTTGTACATTGTTTAAAATTTCACGATATGAAGGGTATATCTAAATGCAAGATTTACTGGTTCCCCTTATTGTTCACGTGTTTAATGGCCTGCAGCAAAGACAGCGGCTCTGTGACTTCCGGCTATTACGTAAAATTTAAACTTGATAACGAACAGAAACAGTACAATGAAATAACGGCTGTGTTTTTTTCAAATAATGGTTATGTGTACCATTTCGGCGGGGAAGCTCAAAAGGATCCGGCTAATGATAGTGACGAACTGATTGCAGTAATTGTAAACGATCTCCAACCGATCACGATCAACAAAGTGTATGGTGATTCATTGATGGATGCCATGCAGCAGGGTTTGATAAATTATAGTGACGAAACAGGATCGCACTATACATCTATGATCACGGATGGGGATAACGTTAAAATCGTTTTTACAGAAATTAGCGACACCACGGTAAGTGGTACTTTTTCGGGCAAGATTTATAATGTGCATGAGCCATTGGATATTCATTCAATTACAGAAGGACAATTTCATTTAGCAAGACAGTAGATGTGCGGACGGTTTCATCGTAGGCGAAAGCCTGCGATCTGCAACCTGCAAGTCAACTCGCAACGCCCTGCAAAGCCCCGTCCAGCAAAGCAGCATTCGCTCTTACGAAACAATTAGATAAAAAGAGATTAGCTTTTGTCCGGTTATTTATCCGTTATTCGTCATAGTCCTTTATCGGCGACATTTTAAAAAACCTCAGATGAAAGAACAAAATTTTAAAAAGCATGCGCAGTATGTTCCGGGTTTTCACTTTCTCGCACTCACGCTGATCGGAGCTTCCCTCATTATTGCAATTATTTTATTGGTGTCAGGTGGGTTTAGCCTCTCAAACGTTTTTGATCTTTTGGTGGCACTAAGTTTAGGATTGCTGTTCTTTTATCTGCGCCAGTTTGCTACAGCAAACCAGGACCGGATCATTCGCAGCGAGGAAAATTTCAGAAGCTTTCGTTTAACAGGAAAAGTATTAGACAGCCGCCTTACGAAAGGTCAAATAATTGCTTTACGTTTTGCCGGTGATGAAGAATATTCGTCATTAACCGAAAAGGCCACAAAAGAAGATCTTGGTCCCGGAGATATTAAAAAGGCTGTGCAGCAATGGCGCGCAGATCATCACAGGGTTTAACTTTCAAAACACGAATTATGAGAGCCGTAAAAGTAGAATATACAGTAAAGCCGGAATATGTCGCTACTAACAAGGCGAACATTCAAAAAGTAATGGAAGAGTTAAGGGGCCTCGGCGACACAGGGACGTTATACTCAACGTACATTAAAGAAGATGGTTGCAGTTTTGTACATTTCTCAATTCATAAAAACGAAGAAAATGTTATTACCTCATTGGCAGCGTTCAAAGCATTTAGTGCACAATTGAAAGCAGAAGGCCTGGTAGGTGAAGCACCGCAGGCTTTAAAATTAGAAATGGTTGCAAGATCATTTGATTTTTAGTATAAAAACAAAAAGCATTGATGGCCGGAGGGTCCCGAAAGTTTACGGGCATATTATAGCGTTTCTTCTATCAAGGTAGAGTCTTTTTTATTGGCGTAATAAAATAAGATCACAAGCCAGCGCAGCATATCGAGCCCGATATATGCAAATGATGCCGGGTGCTTAGTTATTTTAAAGTCATCGCAGAACTTACAAGCCAGGCACGGAAGTCGGTGGAAGGTCGGAAACAATTTGTTTTACAATCCAGAGAAAGCGTACGATCGATTTTTAAACCGTAGGAAATTTTCCGTCCGTTCATCGCTTCTGATTCGGTCAACGCGCTATTTATTTATAATTGTAACGCAAGATATAGTTTGGTTCATTTTCATATGACACTGTTTCTAATTTCCCTTCGGTATTAAGTGTATAGTGCATTGTATCCTGCCAATCATAACCGGCATTTGAATAGCGCATGTTGTTAAATGTTGAATGGGAAAACATTTTTACAATAAGTTCCTGATGATAGACTACCCAACTGTTGATAAAATTATAAGTACCAAAAGGAATTTGATAAATATAAAAAAGCGAACCTGTTGTTTTAAAAACGTTGGGAGTGGTTTTATCGTAATCATACTCACTATTATTTTCAATTAAACCGGTAAAATATGGGAAAGTGGTCTTTATGCGTGTTATGTCATACCCATCATATTCCATGTATGCACGGGTAAAATGTACGCCATCGTTTGTATCATGGACAGAATCCAACAAATTAGTGCTGGGATTATAAAAAAAATCAACAACATCCTTATTTCCCCATTTATCAAAATGCATAATAATCTGCGAGGGCAAATGGTCGGCATTTAAAAAATACTCTGTATAATAAAAAGAGTCAGCCGGGCTGGTTGCTTTAATATAATTGTTACTCTCGTATCTTATATGTGCATAAGGTGAGTAAGTCGTATCTATCGATTGTTGTCCATCATCGTGCCTGGCAAGCACATCAGTTATCGTGTCGTTTTCATAAGCAAATAGAAAGTCCGCACTATCACCGGTAATCGAAATGAGTCTTGTTGTTACAGCAGGTGATCTATCGTGAGCGTTATCGGTATTTTTG
>DASQJI010000283.1:0-2369 GCA_035631175.1 Parafilimonas sp. | reverse complement strand
GGTAACTGTGTTGCATGCCAAACCACTTGCAAGCGCGTCTTTGCTAAAAGAGCAACAGCGTATTCAGCAGGTATATCATTTTATTGAGACAAATTACCACGAGCAGATTGACGTGAACGAAGTGGCCAGGTTGTGCCATCTTACAACGGCCGCGTTTTGTAGATACTTCAAAAAATCAACGCATTACACGTTCACTGATTTTTTGAATCACTTTCGCATTAACCAGTCGAAAAAAATTCTTATGCAAAACAAGAGTGTGACCGAAGCTTGCTATGAAAGTGGCTTTGAGAACATTTCCTATTTTAATAAAACATTCAAAAAGTTCGCGGGAGAAAATCCATCGGTATTCAGGAAGAATAATTTGATCAAATAACGCAGCGAAAATTTTAAAGAAATGAATGCATCAGGCAGCGGAAAGGGTTCGCTGTAATTTGATGCATCATTATTGCCGAACGCGCCTGACGGTTATTCGCTGTATGTAAATGGAAACCTGATCGACACGCGCACGATGGAGCATGCCAGGTGACTTAAGCAGCAAATACAAATGAAAGCGCTAACGCGAAAAGACAGGCTCCTCAAGCCTGCCTTTTACATTGCTATGCCTCAATTACCAATCGTTTTTAGGGCAAGGGTTGAAATTTACCTATTGGTCGTCGTCGTTGTTTGTGTCAACCTGTGCTGTTTCTTTTTCTTTTAACGCAGACGCTTTCTTAACCAGTCGTATGAATTCCTGCCGATAACCTTCAGCATCGTCGCCAATGGCAGACTGTGCGATATTCTTCACCGAATGAAAGTCTGCATCGGCCTTAAATTCTGAGTTTCGCAACAGCATTCCGAACTCAGCGACTGAGGCTGCAAAACGAAAATTGTTCGAAGTGCCAGCAAAAGGAACATTGTCATCATTCAACGGGTGTTCGATGAGTGCGCTCTTATCGCCGTCAGGTTTCTTATACCGCAGTTTAATATTCAGCAGCTCATCGTTTAAGTTATTTTCGATACGCGCTTTTGGTTGTTTCTGGTAACGCAGGGCATCCACATCTTTTAGCATCGTATCTTTTACTCCCACCGGAATCAATTCATACAAAGCTGTGACGGTATGCCCGCTTCCGAGTTCACCGGCATCCTTCTTATCATCATTAAAATCTTCTTTGTTAAGCATTCGATTTTCGTACCCGATCAAACGATAACCCTGCACCTTTGCAGGATTGAACTCGATCTGCAGCTTTACATCTTTCGCGATCGTGAAAAGTGTTCCGCCGAATTCGCTCACAAAAACTTTTTTTGCCTCTGAAAGATTATCGATGTAGTTGTGATTGCCATTGCCTTTATCGGCGAGCAATTGCATTTTCGAATCCTGGTAATTGCCTGTTCCAAAACCAAGCACCGAAAGAAACACGCCGGATTGTCGTTTATCTTCAATCAAATGTTGTAATTCGTCTTCACTGCTTACGCCGACGTTAAAGTCGCCGTCAGTGCAAAGGATCACCCGGTTGTTGCCTCCTTTCACAAAATTTTCCTGGGCTGTTTTATACGCCAGCTTGATTCCTTCACCGCCCGCAGTCGATCCGCCGGCATCAAGTGCATCAATAGCGTCTTTGATCTTCATCTTTTCGGCGCCGCTCGTTGATGGCAAAACCAGGCCTGCGTTGCCCGCATATACAACCAGTGCAACTTTATCCTGCGGACGGATTTGATCGACTAATAATTTCAGCGATGACTTAACCAGCGGAAGTTTGTCTTCCTGGTCCATACTGCCACTAACATCGATCAGGAAAACAAGGTTCGATGCCGGTAAGTTTTCTGTTGAGATATTTCTTCCCTGTAAGCCAATTAAAACCAGCTTATGTTTTGCATTCCACGGACAACTTGAAATTTCCGTGTTGATGCTAAACGGTTCGTCGTTTTGCGGCTGCGGATATTGATACGAAAAGTAATTGATCAGCTCTTCGATGCGTACGGCGCCAGCGGGAGGTAAATCGCCATCATTCAGAAACCGGCGCACATTCGCATACGAAGCTGCATCAACATCGATCGAAAAAGTTGAGAGCGGATTACCTTCCACTTTGAGGAACGGATTCTCAACAATGTGATCATAGCCTTCGGTGTTGAAGCTATCGTTATAACGCCACGCATCAATCGTACCTCTTTCATTTTGCCCGGACGAAATCGGTGCGTACGCAAGATTGTCTCTGCTTACTGATACGCCTGGTACCGCGCCCTGAAGTGTGTAGCCATGACTCTTTGACTTTCGCTGTACGCCTAAAGCTGTTGTAACAACGCAGTCAGTAATGGTACCTACAGTTCTTGTGAGTACCACATCATAATGCGATGCATCTGTTAGGTGAACTTCTTGTGTTTGCATGCCAACG
>DASQJI010000282.1:0-3529 GCA_035631175.1 Parafilimonas sp. | reverse complement strand
TAATGATCTCGGCGACAAACTTTGGGGGCCGTACGGCTTTTTCGACGCCTTTAGTGAAACAGATAACTGGTACAGGCCATGGTATCTTGCCATAGACCAGGGTCCGGAAGTTGTGATGATCGAAAATTATCGCAGCGGGTTGCTATGGAAATTGTTCATGAGTTGCGCTGAAGTGCAAGAGGGCTTAAATAAATTGGGATTTCAAAGCTCTTCGCGATGAATATGGTCTGCCATTAACCGTGAAATTAAATATCTCACAGATTTACACAGATGTGCTCAGATAAATTTTTGTCTAATATTTTTCTGTGATTTTCTGTGTTGATGTGTGAGAAAAATCTGTTCGTGCGACAACGTATAGAAAAATCGGTGGTTGAAAGTTCTTTTTGATGAATTCGGTCTGCCATTAACTCTGTAATTAAATTTCTCACAGATTTACACGGATGTGCTCAGATGAATTTTTGTCTAGTATTTTTCTGTGATTTTCTGTGTTGACCTGTGAGAAAATCCGTTCGGCAACAACGTTTAAAAAAATGGTTTTGAAAGTTTTTTGCGATCACTACCATCTGCCATTAAATGTTTGCGCTAATTTTCTCGGTAGACTACCAGCTATTCAGATTGCGCTTACAAGGTTCCGTTAACTTATGAATTCGCGCATCAGTTGCTATGCCCGTTTTCCATGTTTAGGGGGGTCAATATAAAAACGGTGTTTGTGCGTAAGTTGTTATCCGTATAATGATAAACATACATGAACTCAAAAGCGTTGCCGGTTTTTTCAAGCGGGTAAAAGAATGCACCGTGTTCTATCCAGATCGTTTTTCCATCACAATATCCAAAGATCTCTGAAGGACTTATCAGGGTGTTGTTTTTATCGTAAAGGAAAACCGCCGTATTTCTTGTTTGAAAAGCTTTCCAGACCAACGACCCCGGGTCGAACAATCCCCTGTTGCTTTCATTTACTTTCATCTTATCAGTTGAAACTTTAAACGAATCGATCGACGGCGCATTGTTTTTAAATTCAGTGAACGTTTTATACACGCCTTTCTTATATACAGCAGTTTGTAAAATCGGAATATTGAATCGGTCGGCATATCGTTTGATGATCTCCGGTTCCGTATAGCCTTTGCGTTTCTCCACATTTTCGAGGTTCACATGCTCCATCTTGTTCATCAAAGGCTGGAACAGCCCTCTTATTTGCTTTGCGGCATTTAAGATAATGTCGGGAAAGTGGTGCAGGTACGAGGTATCCAATCTTATGGCCGGAAAAAGAAGGTCGTCCTTCTTATAGTAACATTCTATTTCAATAGTAACCCGGTTAGCTGTGTCCTCTTCTAAATCACCTGAATTGAAAAAATGTTCAAGCAATTCATATTGCAAGGTCACCGAGAATTTTTTTATGTAACATACGAGCGTCTTGTGGCTGTTATTGTTTACGGTGGAATAGTACTTGTTGAAATATTTTGTTAGGTTTTGCGCGAGGCCGCTTTCGAGGTTTACTTTAACATCATACGTTCGCGAAACATGTAAAAGAGGGAACGTCATCATAACGAAAGTGGTGTCATAGCGCACATCCCTGAACTCAATTGAATCGTATGGCAATTGCACAGATGCGCGCGCCTTAGTGTCATTAAGATCATAGACTCTGTATTTCGCATCCAGCACTTTAATGCTGTCTTTCTTATTAGCGTTATCGACCTGCGCACTACAACAATGTTGTGTCAGCAAGAGAAGTGATAAAATGAACGCGCGATTCATATGTAGTACGAATGGTTAGACGATCGTCATTCAGGGTCGATGTAAAAAATAGCATGCCCGTTGTTTCATTACCCTGCAATCTTTTTAACTTCCCAAATAAATATAGAAAATAAAACACTTAACTCAAAGTCAGCGTGTATGAAAGTTCTATCCTTCTCTTTCCTGTTGCTGGTTCTTCACCCGGTGATCGCACAGAAACCCCCGTTCTACGATGACATACAAGGTTTCAAAAAGCAAGACAGCATAAAGCCGCCACAAAAACACGCTATTCTCTTTTTAGGCAGTTCCTCTTTCACGAAATGGACGGATGTGCAATCTTATTTTCCGGGATATCCTATCATCAACCGCGGGTTCGGTGGATCAACATTAACCGATGTGATCAGGTATGCCAACGACATTATCTTTCCGTACGATCCGAAAGAAATAGTTATTTATTGTGGCGAGAATGACATCGCATACAGCGACACAGTTTCCGCTGAAACAGTTTTTAACCGGTTCCTGGCTCTGTATAACATGATCCGCGTAAAGTATAAAAGTATCCCGGTCGTTTATATATCGATCAAGCCAAGCCCGAGCCGCCGCAAGTACTGGACAAAAATGATCGAAGCAAATACGCTGATCAAAAATTACCTGGACAAACAACGGCACACCACGTTCATAAATGTGTTTGACCTGATGCTGGACCAATACAACCAGCCAAAGCCCGAGATATATTTAAACGACAGCTTGCACATGAATGCAAAAGGATATGCCATATGGCAAAAAGCAATAGAACCGCACCTGGTAAAATGAGTCACGGATAATGAGTGATGAGTTACTTCACTTCATTTGCTTTCAGCACTCTTATAAAATTACCGCCGAGAATTTTCGTGATATCGGCTTTTGAATAGCCCCTTTCCAGTAATGCTTTTGTGATGAGCGGATATGCGGTAACGTCATCTAACTGCTGTGGTGGAAAACTGATCCCGTCAAAATCGCTGCCCATGCCCACGTGATCAACGCCTGCCAGCTTCACTATATAATCAAGATGATCTAACAGCAAATGAAATGGTGCACGCATGTCGGCAACTTCATTTGCATATTTTAAAAACAGGTAATTGTCGGCGAAGAATTCCTGTTTACCGGCTGCCATCAATGAATCCTTCTCCGCTTTATGCCGCTGGTTAAAAGCTTTTTCTTTCGCAGCAAACGTGCTGTCCAGAAATCCCGAGTAAAAATTCAACTGGATAACACCGCCATTCTTTGCAATTGCTTTTATCTGCTCGTCTTTCAAATTTCTAAACGCCGGACAAAGTGTGTACACGCAACTATGAGAAACCAGGACCGGCTTTGTTGTGGTTTTGATCGCGTCCCAAAAAGTTTGTTCACCCACATGACTCAGGTCGACCATCATACCGATCGCATTCATGTGTTGCACCACTTGTTTTCCAAAATCTGTAAGCCCCTTATGCTGCAAATGCTGAGCGGTATCCGTTTCAGATTTTGCCGAAGTAGCCCATGAAGTATTATTATTCCAGGTGAGCGTCATGTAACGAACGCCGCGTTTATACAGGCTGTCGAGCTTCGACAGATCATCTTCGATCATGTGGCCACCTTCAACACCGATCATGGAAGCAAGCTTGTGATCTTTGACGGCCCGCGATAATTCGTCGCTGTTGGTAACCAGCATCATTTTGGTTGGATTACGAGCGATCCAGGCATATAATGTGTCTATTTCGCGATTTGCAAATTGATATGGTTGCTGCCGCGTTTCGTCGCACCAAACAGAAAAAACCTG
>DASQJI010000281.1:0-8807 GCA_035631175.1 Parafilimonas sp. | reverse complement strand
CTCCTGTTCACAAGGTTGAGCTTGTCGGCGATCTTATCATTCACTCCTTTAATAACGTTATCCAGGTTTGTATGAACGGCGTATATAGCAACGTCGTCTTTAATAGCAGAAATGATCGTTCTTTCGACGTAGGTTTTACCGCTGATCTTTTTTAAAGGGCGGAACAATATCGGGTGATGGGCAACCACCATGTTACAATGAAGTTGCTTTGCTTCTTCGATCACTTGCTCCGTAGCGTCCAGCGTGCACAATATGCCGATACAATCCATATTCGGGTGACCGGTTATCAAGCCGGCGTTGTCATAACTTTCCTGTAGTAACGGAGGAGCCAATTGCTCAAGAACAGAAATGATATCTGCGATTTTCATACATGCAAATTATGAAATCGCCGTAGTGAAAATTTTTCAGCAGTCTTATTTTCAAAAATGTTTCGAAAAAGAAAGAGGAAGAATGTATATGAATTGAAATACGCGGACGAGAACCCGCATCTTTTTCGAATTACCTGGAGCGAAGCCAGCTTTCAGGATTGAGATATCCACTGCTGTTACTGACCATGAACACAACTTCGCCATCACCGTCTCCCCCTGTGCCGGCGGCGCCAAGTACAGACCCTGCATTAACCTGCGAGCCCTTGCTTACTTTTATTGAACTTAAATTACTATAAGCAGTAAAATACTTTCCGTGACGAACAACGACTGCTTGCTGGCCGCCAATGTCAAATACGGCAGATACTTCTCCGTCGGCGACCGATTTGACTGCCGTGCCGGTCGGTAAAGAAATAGTAATTCCTTCGCTGTTGCCTTTTAACAGGGTTCCGGGTATTTGGTAAGAACCAAAATGTATCGTAACAACTCCTGAACTTACCGGCCAAGGTAATCTGCCACGATTGTTTTCGAAATTTAGCGATTCAGTTAAACCCTCTGCTGTTGATTCTAAAGGGCTATAGACGCGATTGCTTTTTACGGTCGCGTTACTGGCGGTCTTTGGCGCTGCATTGTTCGCGTTCGATGAAGCCGGGTTGTTTGCAGTGGTATTATTTGCAGCCGCTGCCTCTTTCTTCTTCTGTTCCTCCAACGCCTTTTGTTTTGCAACAGCTTCAGCCTTCTTTCTCGCTTCGGCGATCTCACGATTGATTATCACTTGTAAAGCGCTTTTTAGTTGCTGCTGATTTTTTTGATTCGCCTTGATTTCTTTACTAAGCTCTTTTTCTTTCCCTTTCAGCTGTGCCACAACCTGGTTTTGTTCCGCCTTGTCCTGCTGCAAAACATTCAACTGCTTGCTCTGTTCAACAAGGGTGGTTCTCTTTTCTGTCTTATTGGAAGTTAATACCGCTACTTTTTGCTGTAAAACATCCTGCGTTTTTACAATAGTGCTTACCTGCGTTTCGCGGTATTGCCGGTAACTTTTCAAATAAGCAACGCGTTTAATGGCGTCGTTAAACGTGGTGGCCGAAAAGATAAAATTCAGATAATCGTAATTACTGCGGTTTCGGTATGCGAATACAAGGCTTTTCGCGTAGTTCTGCTTCAACGTATCGAGTTCACGCTTCATGCGATTTATCTCAAGCTGATTGAGATAAATAGTATTGTCCAACCTGTGCAGATCTTTGTTGATGCTATTGATAAGCTCATTTCGTGCTGCTATCTTGCGTTGCACAAGCGCTAGCTGGCTCAGCGATTGCTTCTTGTTTGACTTTATCTGGTTCAGGGTCCTGTTAAGTTCCGTTATTTCTTTCTGGAGCTGCTGCTGTTTTTGTTGTATTTCTTCTTTTGTTTGCTGTTGCGCGGAAGCGAAGAAAAAAGTGCTAAAACAAAAAAAAGTAATCAGCAGTTTTTTTGCCATGGCGTTCTGTTTCTTGAAGTGCTGCTAAATTAACGTTTACGACCGCTTAATCGTACCTCACTGAATATTTTTTGGGAATTCTAAACAGAAACGTTTGCGGCTGATTAAAATTGTATTCCTTAAAATCGAGCTGCAGGCTCATAGGCGAGTCCCCATTCACTGCAATATCGCGCTGCGCGGAAAAGTTGATCGCGTTCACCAAATGGTAATCGTTGTAGAAAATGTTAGCGTTGATCTGTGAGCTCCCGTACGCACTTTCTAAACGCGTTTGTCCAAGGTTGAAATCATTTTTCGTGAAGGAGAAAAAATATTTTATCAGGGCGTCAGCAGCAGTGATCTTTATTGAATCTGTTTTGAATTCATAATTCAAAGGCGTGTTTGGATGCAATGTCGGCTTACCGATAATTATATTTTGAAAATCGTTGAACGCAAAAGGCAGCTTTGTTATTTGCTGGAGGTGCGCAATGCTGCTGATCTGCGCTGTATTTTGAAGGTAGTTGATGATCTTAACGCTGTCATTCGTTACAAGTACCCTTGCTACGTCGATATTTAAAGGACCCGTGATCGAAACCAATATGGCACTGTCTTTTTGTATTTTGATATACACTGTAGCGTTGCCCGATGCCTGGGGAGAATTAAAATCCGCCTTCGCCTTGCCATAAAATGTACTGAAGTCTGCCGGCTTGTAAAGAATCTCCGAAAGCTGTTGCTTTTCCGTCGCGAAAGAATCGACCGGTTTCATCTTCGCCGCAGGCGATTCGGTGATAACCGGCGCCGCAGAAACCGACTGCTGAGCGGTTTTCGACGTGCGGCAACTACTCAATATCAATCCGAGAAATCCCAAACTGTAAACTAACTTGTGCATTTGTCTATTTTCCTGTATGACCGAAACCACCCGGTCCGCGTTTAGATTCATTCAAAGTTTCAACCGTTATCCAACTGGCGCGACTTACTGCCTGTATTATCATTTGCGCGATCCTGTCGCCGTGATGGATCGTTTGTTCTTCCTCCGAGAGATTGATCAGGATCACTTTCACCTCACCCCGATAATCACTATCAATTGTGCCCGGCGAATTTAAGCAGGTGATACCGTGTTTGATAGCCAGACCGCTGCGTGGACGCACCTGCGCCTCGTATCCCTCCGGCAATTCAATAAATAAGCCAGTGGGAATGAGGTGGCGTTGCATCGGCGTCAATTTAACAGGCTGTTCAAGGTTTGCCCTGATATCGAGACCCGCTGAGCCACTTGTTTCATATGCCGGCAAGGGATTCGTAGACTTATTAATTATCTTAATGTTCAATGTCTCCGCCATAATTTTTAGCCATAAAAAGTTTTGGCCGAAAGACACCTGTCAGGCCTCAGTGTATCGAGAAATTAGCACCGTTGCATATGCGATCACACCCTCTTCCCTCCCGACGAATCCCAGCTTTTCTGTGGTTGTCGCTTTTATAGACACATCGTTAGCGTTTATACCGAGGATAAGAGCTATCACGCTTTGCATTTGCCCAACATGCGCTTTTATCTTCGGAGCCTGTAAACACACAGTACTATCGATATTGATCACCCGGTAATTCTCTTTTGCCAACAGGTCGCTCGTCTTTTTCAGCAATATTTTGCTGTCGATGTTTTTATATTCCGATGAATTGTCAGGAAAGTGTTCGCCTATATCGCCGAGGCAGGCGGCACCAAGCATGGCGTCGCAGATCGCGTGCAATAAAACGTCCGCATCGCTATGGCCCAACGCTCCCTTCGAATGAGGAATCTCTACGCCTCCCATCCATAACTTTCTTCCCTCAACTAATTGGTGAAAATCAACGCCAGATCCAACCCTGATGTTCATGATTTAATATAAAAAGAAAGCGAAGGTATTTCCTTCGCCGTAATATGGAAAGTTGAAAAAATTATTATTGCTGCGCCGCCGCCCCCAGGTCAAACACCACCCCGAACCGTAAAGTGTTCGATAACGGATTTCGTGTAACGCCGTTCCCGGAAGGTGCGAGGTAAGAAAAGTTAAACCCAAACATATTGTATTTGAGCCCGACGCCTGCTGTGAAATAATTCCGGTTGCCCATTTGCTGCGTTTCCCAATAATACCCGGTCCTCAATGAGAACTGGTCGTTGTAGGTGTATTCAGCGCCAACCGACAGGGAATAGGAACTGTTGCCAAATGCTTTGAACCAGCTGCTGAACACGCTCTGTGAATGATAATCGTCCAGGTCCTGCTCAAACTTGGTAGTATCACCATTATAATCTAAAAAGTCCGGAGCTTCCGGTACCAGTAACTTATTAGCGTCCAGCGCCAGCGTGAATTTATTTTCTTCCTGAAACACCCACGTGTACCCGATACCGGCGCCTAAGTTCGCAGGTATATAGTCCTTAGAGTCGGCATTATCCGTGTAGCCAATTTTTGACCCAAGATTGCTCAGCGCAACACCATACGTTAAGCCGGCTCCGTCTTGCCTGTTATCTCCGTAAAGCGACAGGTCGGTGGCAACAGCGCTCCCCGCTTTATAAGTTACTCCATTTATTACTGCCCCACTTGCCAGGTCAGAGTTTATGTAACGCAGCGCTACGCCGAGGCCAAGTGAGGAAGATATCTTTCTTGAATATCCGATGTCGATGCCAAACTCTTTCGGGCGACCGGTTCCCAGTGGATTTCCGAGCGGATCAACAAACTGTATTGATCCAAGATTGAAATAGCGGATGCTGGCCGCAAATCCCTGGTCTTCATCGATCTTATGATAACCAGCAAGGCTGATCATGTAAACGTCTTGTGCAATATCGGCTAACCAGGGAGTGTATGTAACTCCGATGGCGTCAGGGCTTTCAGCAAATGCAACCTTACCCAAGTCCCAAAATGTGGCGTTAGCGTCAGGGCTTAGCGTGATGCCTGCATCGCCCATACCACCAGATCTCGCATCAGGGGAAATTCTTAAAAAGGGGACGGCTGTGGTAACAATGTTGGGTGAACTTGATTGGGCTGTGGCAGTTTTCATCAGGCTAAAACCAACTAAAAAAAAGCCGGCTAAAACCATCAATTTTTTTTGCATCATTCTATTGTTTTATCATTTTGGTATGCTGAAAAGGTCGTACGCTGTTTATCACAGTTGCTTTCAGCCAAAAGGGTAAAATTTTTTCGATAGAAGTTATTAAGACGATTAAAAATTAGTGGTTAGTATGGCAAATATGTAGTTTTTTAATTTCTTTTCCAACAATACTTTTTGCAATGATAATTTTTATATAAGGACAAATAGTTATCGAAGATGAGCACCCAAAGCCATAACTTCTTATTTTTGTTGGAGATTAAAACTTAACTGTCTACACAATAATAAATACCGGGTACCGTTCTTTTTAATTGAAATAATAATCTTTTCTCAATGATAAAGCTGCTTAAGAATTCAATTTATTTCAGTTCCGTTTTACTCCTTTTTGCTTCGTGCGGCAAATTCGGAAAGGGAAAGAGTTCATGGAATAAAAAAGATGGCTCAAGCGACGCGACCGGGTGGCACTACAACGACAAGAATCAAGGCGGGTACTATGTTGCCAAGGCCAAAGACATTAAGACCGGGCCGGGCCTCGTGTTTGTGCAGGGCGGTACGTTTACGATGGGTGCGACCGAAGAAGACATTATGGGCGACTGGAACAACGTTCCCCGCAGAATAACTGTGAACTCTTTCTTTATTGATAAAACCGAAGTTGCTAACGTTCACTACCGCGAGTATATTCATTGGATCGAAAACGTTTTTTCTGACCCTCAATACGACGCGGTTGTGCAGGGTGCAAAGCCTGACACGCTTGTTTGGCGCAGCCAGTTAGCATACAATGAGCCTTATGTTGAGTATTATTTCCGCCACCCCTCTTACAACTATTATCCTGTTGTAGGAGTAACCTGGAGGCAAGCACACGACTTCTGCATTTGGCGTACCGACCGCGTAAATGAAATAGCACTGGTAAACCAGGGTTATCAAAACAAGAACCTGATCAAACAGGAAATGAATGGAGGCGGGCAGGACAATTTCAACACAAAGTCTTACCTGATGGGCGAATATGAGGGTGTTCCCGGGAAGCCCAAGAACAATCCTTTGAAAGATGCACAAGGGCGCCCAAGAACACAAGTGCAGTTTGAAGACGGCATTTTATTCCCCGACTACCGCCTGCCGACAGAAGCCGAATGGGAATATGCAGCGCTCGGACTGGTAAGCGAAAACCCGGCTCCCCGCAGTTCGGAAAAGAAAAGAGGTGAAGAACTTATCGCCAACAAACAAATTTATTCATGGAAGAATGACGGATATGACAATCTTCGTGCTACAAAGAAAGGCGCTATGCAAGGCGCTATGCTTGCCAATTTCAAACGTGGCAATGGCGACTACATGGGTACGGCCGGTGGATTGAATGACCGTGCAGCTATTCCTTCCGCTGTGAATTCTTTCTTCGCGAACGGATACGGCCTGTATAACATGAGTGGTAATGTAAGTGAATGGGTTGCCGATGTGTATCGTCCGACCACGGGTTTGGATGAAGATGATATTAATCCATATCGCGGGAACATATTCATGCAGATCGATAAATCGGGGGGCGAAGGAAATCTGAGAGACAGCCTCGGAAGAATCAAGATGGTACCTGAAAACGACTCTGCGCTCTCCGAACGCCGTAACTACCAACGTTCTTATGCTATCAATTATTTAGACGGTGATTCTTCAAGCCGCGTCAATTATGGTTATGGCATCACCACACTGATAAGTGATCAATCTAGAGTGGTAAAGGGAGGAAGCTGGCTGGACATGCCTTACTGGTTGAGTCCTGGCGCGCGCCGCTTTATGGAAGAATATGAAAGCAGCTCCACCATCGGTTTCCGTTGCGCGATGACACACTTTGGCGCACCCGAAGGTTTGTCAACAAAGATCAAAACCGGAAACTTTTTCCCGAGAAGAAGACAAAAGAGATAAAGGAAAGGTAAATAAGGAAAAGGCCATTCGCATTTCTGCGGGTGGCTTTTTTATTTTTCGGGCTTATGGGCTCATAAAACTGATAACATAAATAACTATCAAAATGATGATCACGAACACTATTACAATAGCCTTAGCGAAGCGCTCATTGCTTTTTGGCTGAGAAGAAGATTGTTTCTGACGCCGGATACCCTGCTCTCTCATCGTACGGTTACGATATTCGGTGAGGGGATCGCGATGTTTTCGTTGTGACATATTTAATTTCGGCGGATAAAACTAGAGGTTTTTTCATTTCATCTCGTAATATTTCGATGATTGGACTTACGTACACAGGCAGCAGCATACTACATCATGTATTAGTTTTGCAGCTATGACCATGTTCGATGAACGGCTGGAACATTTAATCACGGAAGCTCTCAACGAAGACACGGGTGATGGTGATCATACTACTTTAAGCTGCATTCCACCTCAACAGGAAGGAAAGGCAATTCTTAGAATAAAAGACGACGGAATAATGGCCGGTGTCGACATTGCGCACAGAATTTTCTCACACGTTGAATCGGCGGTTTCCTTTAGAGCTTTCAAAAAAGATGGGGATGAAATTCACAAGGGTGAAACCGGATTTGAGATCAATGGCCATATCCATACCATATTGCTATGCGAAAGGCTCGTACTGAACTGCATGCAACGCATGAGTGGCATTGCAACGGTAACGCGCACATATGTTGAACAACTTGCCGGGTACAAAACGAAGTTGCTGGATACAAGAAAAACCACTCCAAATTTCAGGCTGCTTGAAAAAGAAGCTGTCAGGATCGGCGGAGGATTTAATCACAGGTTTGGGCTGTTCGACATGATCATGCTAAAAGACAACCATATTGATTATTGCGGCGGGATTGAAAAAGCAATCGATAAGGCATGGACATACGTGCAAGAGAAGAAACCCGGTTTGAAAATAGAAATTGAAACGAGAAACGTGGAAGAGGTGCGAAAGGTTTGTGCTGGGGGGCGTGGAAAAGTATTCCGGATCATGCTCGACAATTTCACACCCGAACAAATCTCCGAAGCTTTGAATTTCATAAACGACGATTTTGAGACAGAAGCCAGCGGCGGTATAAACCTTGAAAATATCCGGCAGTATGCGGCAACCGGCGTGGACTACATTAGCGTTGGAGGTCTAATTCACCAGGCGCAGAGCCTTGATCTTAGTTTGAAAGCCGTTATAATTTAAATCGGGATTTTATGAGCAAAAAACATCAAGCTGATGCCAGGGGTTTTGTGTACAGCACTGATCCGAATTTTTCATTTGAACATGATAATGAACAGCAGCAAACGTTGAAGCCATTGGAGCAAAGATTGAAGATCAGGTTAAACACCAAGCTTCGCGCAGGAAAAGCCGTCACGCTGATTGACGGATTCATGGGAACCGTTGAAGACCTGGAAAAACTTACTAAGGAGCTGAAAAATTTTTGTGGCACGGGTGGCAGCGCGAAAGATAATGAGATCATCATCCAGGGCGATCAGCGTGATAAGGTTTTGCAATGGTTGTTGAAGAATGGATATAAGCAAAGCAGAACGATCTGACCGCAGCGCGACTTGAGAAATGACAACGACGCCGCCTACTGCTTTTTATAGTACATTACCGTAACAGGATAATATCCAGAAATTTCCAAAATTTTTTCGTTTACCTTTTAAAAAATCCAAACTGCAGTTCCCCGTAGCAATTCACTTTGGGCACGTATCGATCTTGCTGCACACCATCACGGAAATTTCGGCCCTCTTCATCGGCTTCCGGTACTATATGCACCTACGAAAAAAACAAGAGGACGACATCACTTCGGAAAATCGAACATGGATAATCATCGGGGCGGTGTTTGGAGCTTTCTTTGGCAGTAGGCTCATAGGCGGACTTGAAAATCCCGTTTCAATGTTGCACTCAAGAAATATTTTTTGGCATTTTTATTCGAATAAGACAGTAGTTGGAGGTTTTCTTGGCGGACTAGCAGGCGTTGAGATCA
>DASQJI010000280.1:0-1636 GCA_035631175.1 Parafilimonas sp. | reverse complement strand
GCGAACTTTGCATCATGAAGATCGCACTGGCGCAACAGAATTATCTCATCGGCGATTTTGAAAACAATACGAAAAAGATCATCGCCGCAGTAGAAGAGGCAAAGAAGCATAACGCTGACCTGGTCATGTTCACCGAGCTATGCGTTTGCGGCTACCCGCCCCGCGACTTTGTCGAGTTCAACGATTTCATCAACAAATGTTACGCGGCCATCGATGAAATAAAAGAACATGCAGATACTATTGCGGTCCTCGTTGGCTCACCCGCGCGCAACCCGGTGATCGAAGGAAAAGATCTTTTTAACGCCGCCTTCTTTTTATATGAAAAAGAGATCAAAGCGGAGATCCATAAAACATTGTTGCCGACGTATGATGTGTTTGATGAATACCGGTATTTTGAACCGTCATTCGAATGGAACATTGTTCCTTTTAAAGGTAAACGCCTCGCCATAACCATTTGTGAAGACATCTGGAATCTCGGCGACAATCCTCTTTACCGCATCTGCCCCATGGATGCTTTAATGCAGCAGCATCCGGACCTAATGCTGAATATCAGCGCTTCGCCATTTGATTATACGCACCACGAAGACCGTAAAGCGGTGATTAAGCTGAATGTTGTAAAGTATAAGCTGCCTATGTTTTATTGCAACGCGGTTGGCAGCCAGACTGAAATTGTCTTTGACGGAGGGTCACTTGTTTTCGATAAAAATGCAAACCTGTGTAAGGCACTTCCAAATTTTGAAGAAGGGATCGAATATGCAGAATTAAACGACGACGGAACAATATCCGGCCCGATGCTTGCAACGGCTGAACAGATCCCAAATACAGAATTAGCTGTAAAAGAATTTCAGCCTGACTTGAACCTTGCGCATGTGTACAACGCACTGACCATGGGCATTCGCGATTATTTCCGTAAGATGGGATTCAGCAAAGCGATCCTCGGTTCTTCGGGCGGAATTGATAGCGCAGTTGTATTATCGCTGGCGTGTGAAGCGCTCGGCAGCGAAAACGTGAGGGCGATTTTGATGCCATCTCCGTATTCAAGTGAGGGGTCAGTAAACGACGCCGTTCAGTTAAGTAAGAATTTGAATAATCCATATGACATCATCCGCATCGATCCTATTTATGAGAATTTTTTGTGCAGCTTGAAACCTGTCTTTAAAGATCTTCCTTTTTCTATAGCCGAAGAAAATATTCAAAGCCGCACCCGCGGAAACTTATTGATGGCCATCGCAAATAAATTCGGCTATATATTATTAAATACATCAAACAAAAGCGAACTGGCAACGGGTTACGGAACTTTATACGGAGACATGGCCGGCGGTTTGAGTATACTGGGCGATTGTTATAAACTTCAGATCTACGAGCTCGCGAAATATATAAATCGAAATAAGGAGATCATCCCCGCGACGATCATCCACAAACCTCCAAGCGCAGAGCTGAGACCTGATCAAAAGGATACAGATAGTCTGCCCGATTATAGTATCCTCGACAAGATATTGTACCAGTATATTGAAAGAAGATTAGGCCCTTCCGAAATAAAGTCATTGGGTTATGATCCTGCCACCGTTGACCGTGTTTTGAAACTGGTAAACACAAATGAATACAAGAGAAACCAGTTTTGCCCGATCATCCGTAT
>DASQJI010000279.1:0-5181 GCA_035631175.1 Parafilimonas sp. | reverse complement strand
AAATGATTTGTAGATCTGGTAATGCTCTGTCTCCTCGTATTCCAAAGCAGCAATTCCTTCGTCATTTAAGAAATAAATTTGGCTGTTTGGTATGCCCATTAGCACCGGCGAATGTGTTGCTATCACGAACTGCGCATCTGTTTCTTCAGCCGAATGCATCAGCAGTGAGATCAGGGACAATTGCTTCATTGGAGACAGCGAAGCCTCTGGTTCGTCCAGCACATATATGCCGTTGGATACGATACGTGAAGTGATGATTTGCAAAAAACCTTCGCCGTGCGATTTTTGCTCCATGTTGCCGTTATACCTGCTTTCGAGTTCGTTGATCTGCCCTTTCAAAGCACTACGGGCCCTGTGGAGTCCTTCGCCTCTTAAATACTCTTCCATTTCTTTGATATCGCCCTGCAGATCATTTTTCAACGTATTCACGCTTCGCACAAACCCAATATAATCTTCAGCGCGAAAGAACATTCCGTTTGGTGTTTTGTTTTTCCAATGCACGGTGATGAAATCTGACAATGATCTTGCAGCTTCAAAAGTTCCGTCCGTAATTGTTGAATAACTGCCGATGGTTGGAAGGTTTAGCTTATGAGCGATCGCTTCAAGCAACGTCGATTTTCCGCAGCCGTTGTCCCCAGCGATGATTACAACAGGTTTATTAAACTCCAGATGAAATGGTTTATGAAATACGGACAGCGATAAGGGAAAAAGATTGCCTTTCCTCGTATTGAAACTTATATGATGAATATGTTTCACCGGATCTTCGCAACGAATTTACTGCCATCCACAGCAATTTGAACTATCTGGTGCGGGTTTCATACCAAACATAGTTTTCTCAGCAATCTCACTGTCCGTCCACCTTGTCGTCCTTGTATAAATAATTATCTCGGGCCGGGCGGGCAATATTGCCTGAGGAATGTAGTGTACAAATTATTTAAGTGCCTCGTTGTGCCTTCTCCTTCGGAAATGCTGTGCGTACGGTTTGGATACGGCATGAACTGAAATAATTTATTATACCTGATCAGCTCGTTGAGCAAAAGTTCTTCATTTTGATAGTGAACATTATCGTCGCCCGTTCCATGTATAATTAATAAATGTCCTTGCAAATTTTTTGCATAAGTGATTGGCGAACCGGCCAGGAAATCTTCTTTATTTTCCTGCGGCAGGCCCATATAACGCTCCTGGTAGATATCGTCATACGTTAACTGATTTGTAACTGCGGCTATAGCAATACCTGTCTTGTATATCTCAGGATATTGGAACATGCAGTTGAGTGTAGCCGATCCTCCTCCGCTCCATCCCCACACAGCGACACGACTTGTGTCAACGAATGGCCATTGCAGGATCTTTTTTGCGGCCATTGCCTGATCGCGGATGTTGACGCGTCCGATGTTTCGATAAATCGCTTTGCGCCATGCGGCGCCCTTCGGTGCAGGCGTTCCTCTTCCGTCAACACTTATATATATGTATCCGTCATCAGAAAGATCGCCATTGTATAAGCTATTATTGGCTCCTCTGTATCTGTCGATCACCGTTTGCGCGGCTGGCTCAGTATATACAGAAAATAATACCGGGTATTTTTTTGTCGAATCAAAATTTGTCGGTTTTACGATCCATCCATCCATGGTTATTCCATCGTCAGTCGTTAACCTGAACAGTTCTACGTGATGTTTCGGTGGGTTATTCTGCGTCGTTATTGCCTGTATGATCGTATGTGCCGGAAGTTGCACCCAATCTCTTATCGGGGCCGTATTTAAATTTGAAAATTGATGAACCGCATAGATACCGTTTGGTGAAAGATCATACTCGTGCGTCCCATTTTCATTCGCGGGCGACAAACGTTCGGCTTTGCCTTTTCCATCCAGCGTTGTGCGATACAAATAATTCTGAGTCGCGTTGTCGGGCGAAGCAGTGAAATATACATATCCGCTTTTGTCATCGTAGCCTTTTAGGTTGATGATATCATACTCTCCATTTGTGATCAGCGTTTCGTTTTTGCCATCGCGGCTTATGAGATATACATGCCGCCATCCATCTTTCTCACTCACCCACAAAAATGCATTTCCATTTTTTACCCATTCCCAACCGGACGGGTCCACCGGGGCGCCCCGTGAGGCTGCCACCCACGCATTTTTATTATCTACCCATGCTTTATCACTCTCCGTATAAATTTGTTTTGCGGCACCGGTGCTTGCATCGCAGTACATAATGACTATAGCATTTTGCTTGCGGTTAAATTGTTCCAGGACCAGTTCGGAACTGTTAGCAGCCCATTCCATCCGCGGAATATAATGTTGTTGCGGATCTCCGGGCACATTCATCTTCGTTGATTTAGCCGTGGCAACATTTACGACGTAAACATAACAAGGCGAAGGATCAACTCCAACCAGTGGATATTCGACAGGTTTTACAAATGAATATGCCGAGTCTGTATTATTGATCATTAAAAAGTTCGGAATTTTCGTTGCATCCACTTTCCAATAGGCAATGCTTTTACCATCAGGGCTCCAACGAAAACCGTCGCGGCAATCAAATTCTTCCTCATACACCCAGTCAAAAGTTCCATTGATCATGCGGTCGGTACCATCTTTTGTGAGCTGCTGCACGGTGCCCGCCCTTATATCCTCCACAAAAAGATTATGACCACTCACGTAAGCCACACGGTCTCCATCCGGAGAAAATTTTGCATACATCAATGAAGACGCTGGCAAATTTTTTCCGAGTTTGTGCAGACTGTTATCCGTGGTATTTAAGATCCAATAATCTCCGCGTGTATCATAGCGCCATACTTTTTTGCTATTCGTGTAGATCAGCAATTTTTTTCCGTCATCAGAGAAAAAAAAGTTTCGCACTTTCAGCGGCTTCGATGAATCTGCCGGTGTAAGCTGCTGCGCGGTTACAACAACACTGGAATCGAATGAAGGCAGTTTCACTTTTTTGATTCCATCGGTAGAAGCGTTATAGTAACTATTTCCATCGGCAGACCAGTGAATGCCACGCGGCGGTTGTGCTGATATGGTTACAACAGGACCTACAATAAGAAGCAGGCTAATTACTCTACGTATTCTCATTATGATTTCTTTTATGAGCAATCGTTGTTTGAGTCGAAAAAAGAGGCTCGAAAGTAAAGTATCAAGATATAATCCAAGAACCATTTATCGAAATTTTATATTACATGTAGCGCGGGGCCTTACGTATCTTTAAAAAAACAGCGGGATGACCAGGAAACTTACATTAAGCCTGGACGATAAAATTATTGCGAAGGCAAAAAAAATTGCCGCCCGGGAAAAGACAAGTATTTCTAAAATTGTGTCCAATTATTTTGAAAAATTACCGGATGAGGAAAGTAAGAAAAACCCGGCTGTTTTGATTGGGCTTCTAAGGCCCAAAAACAAATCTGCGGCCGCGATAGAAAATGCAATAGAAAATGCACGGTGGGAACACTTAAAGGAGAAACATGGCTTATAATTTCTTTGTTGATTCAGAAGTGCTTCTTGACGTCGTGGTTGAGCGCAAGGCCATTCTTTGCGGAAAGTTTTCAATTGTTCAAAGCCCAATATAACAACCAGGCGCAGCTTTGCAGCACAGCATCAGTCATCTCGAACGTCCAGTACGGTGGTAACAAATTACTTGGAAAAATGTCGCCAGGGGCAGCTGTGCAAAAACTCCTTTCATTTGTGAAAATTTGCGTTACCGATAAACGGACGATTGTAAAAGCTTACAATTCCCCTTTTGGCGATGTAGAAGATGCTGTACAATATTATTCGGCTGTCGCTGACAATTCTATTGATTTCTTTGTAACAAGAAACGTAAAGGATTTCAAACACGCAGACGAGCACTTGAAAGTAATTACCCCCGGCGAAGGTGTAAAAATTTTGGGTTGATGATCGGGTAAGTTATATCATCTCGCTTTGCAATAGCGGATTCTTATACGAAATGCGTTGCTCGTTGTAATTTTTTGCAGCTTCCACAAAATGCACGAACAATGGCGCTGGTTTTTCCACGGTGCTTTTCAATTCCGGGTGGTATTGTGCGCCAATAAAAAATGGATGGTCTGTTACTTCCATAATTTCAACGAGCGAAGATTCGGGGTTAATGCCGCTTGCTATCATGCCATTACTTTCAAACTGCTCCAGATAATGATTATTGAATTCAAAGCGGTGGCGATGCCGTTCACTTACCAGTGTTTTTCCGTAAATGCGATGGGCTAGAGTGCCTTCCTTTATTTCACATGGATAAGAGCCCAGTCGCATGGTGCCGCCCATCAACTTTATCTTCTTTTGCTCTTCCATCATATCGATCACCGGGTCCGTCGTCTGAGGATCCATTTCCGTTGAATGCGCATGTTCAATTCCCAAAACATTCCGCGCGAATTCGATGACGGCCATTTGCAAGCCGAGGCAAATTCCAAAAAACGGCAGGTTATTTTCACGTGCATATTGCACAGCAATAATTTTTCCCTCAATGCCGCGGGAACCAAATCCCGGAGCTACGAGCAAACCGTCAAGTCCTTCTAATTTCTCTTTCACATTGACCGCATTAATGGATTCGCTGTGCAGATTTACTACCTGCACCTTAACTTCATTAACGGCGCCGGCATGGATGAAACTTTCTAAGATAGATTTATATGCATCCTGAAGCTCCATGTATTTGCCGATGAGGCCAATACTTACTTTGCTTTTTGGATATTTTAACTTGTCCAAAAATGTTTTCCACTTGCTAAGATCAGCTTCAGGTACAAGCGTCGTATTTAATTTTCGCAAACAAATAATGTCCAGCTTTTCACGCAGCATCGCAAGCGGCACCTCATAGATAGTAGAGGCGTCGAGTGCTTCGATCACAGCTTCAACTTTTACGTTACAAAACAGCGCGATCTTGCGTTTAAGGTCATTGCTAAGAGGCTCTTCTGTCCGGCACACAAGGATATCTGGATGCACCCCTGTTTCACTAAGCATTTTTACGCTGTGCTGGGTTGGTTTTGTTTTTAATTCTTTCGCGGCACGCAGATATGGGATCAATGTGAGATGGATAACGCAAACATCTTCCTCGGGTAATTCCCATTCAAGCTGGCGGACTGCTTCAATAAAAGGAAGGCTTTCTATGTCGCCAACAGTTCCACCGATCTCGGTGATCACGATGTCGTAATTGCCGTCATTCCCCAGCAGTAGCATGCGCCGCTTG
>DASQJI010000278.1:0-3051 GCA_035631175.1 Parafilimonas sp. | reverse complement strand
ATTTTTGCAGGTATTGCAATTTTTATCAGTTGCCTGGGCTTATACGGACTTGTTTCGTTCATGGCGGTGCAACGTACAAAGGAAGTTGGTATTCGTAAGGTGCTTGGCGCGTCGGCACGGCACATCGTTTTTTTGTTGTCGAAGGAATTTACAATACTCATCCTCATCGCATTTGTGCTTTCTGCACCGGTTGCATGGTACATCATGCATCAATGGCTGCAAAATTATACATACAGAATTCCGTTGAGTGCATCCATATTCATACTTGCGATCATCAGTTCGGTGATCATTGCATGGATAACGGTTGGTCACCGTGCCATACAGGCTGCGATGGCTAACCCGGTGAGGAGCTTGAGAACGGAATGAGAGAATTAGGAATTGGGAATTGGGAATTAGGAATTGAGAGTTAGGAATTAAAAATCTGCAATCTTCAATCTGAAATAGTTAATCATGTTTCGAAATTATTTAAAAATAGCATGGCGGAATTTGATGAAGAATAAGATCTTCTCATTCATCAATATCCTTGGGTTAACGATCGGCATTACTGTGTGCATGATGATCTTTCTTTTCATCATGAATGAATTTAGTGTTGACAAATTCCACACGCAGGGAAATAACATTTACAGGGTAATGCGCAGCTATGACCAGTCGAAACAAGCTGGTCCGTGGCTTTCCGGTCCCTACGCCACCGCCCTGTTAAACGATTTCCCCGGAGAAATTAAACAAGCCACGCGTGTAATGCCTTCGAATGACCTGGTCGCATTCGGCAATACTTCATTCAATGAAAAAAAGGTTTATTGGGCAGATCCGAATTTCTTCAGCATGTTTTCATTTCCACTGCTACGAGGCAGCGCGGCAACCGTTTTGAAAGAGCCGGGAAGTGTAGTGCTAACGGCAACAACGGCAAAAAAGTATTTCGGCAATATCGACAACGCGATGGGCAAAGTGCTGCAAATGGACAAAGAGTTCCAGATGAAAGTTACCGGCATTGCTAAAGATGTTCCATCGAACTCACACCTGTATTTTGATCTGGTCGTACCTCTTTCTAATTTTTACCAGGCGGAGTGGTTCGGCAAATGGATGAACAATAACAACTTTACTTACGTTTTACTCGACCCGCATGCCAGCAAAGACGCGCTTGAAAAACGTTTCCCGCAGTTCATGGATAAATATATTGGCACCAACATGCAGGAGATGGGCACTCGTTTCTCGCTTCAGCTTATGCCTTTGAAGGATGTTTATTTTGCACCTGGCGGCGATTTTGACCCGATCAAGCACGGTGATAAAACGGTTGTATATATTTTTCTTTCCATTGCTGTGCTCATCCTGCTGATTGCGTGTATAAACTTCATGAACCTTTCCACTATCCGCGCCGTGGAGCGCTCAAAAGAAGTCGGCTTGCGTAAAATGATGGGCGCATTGCGAAACAATCTTATCTGGCAATTCATAGGTGAATCTATTTTGCTGACACTCGTTTCGTGCGTCCTGTCTGTTGGCTTGTTGCTCTTGCTCATGCCATCGTACAACCAGTTGCTCGGTTATACGCTCTCAGTTTCGTGGAGTTCTTTACCGATCTACGCCTTCCTGGCTGCTGTTATATTGATCGTAGGATTTTTGGCCGGAAGTTACCCGGCGTTCTTCCTGTCGTCCTTTTCTCCCATAGAATCATTGAAAGGAAAATTAAGGCTCGGCAAAGGCGGCTCTTTCTTCCGACAAACACTCGTTGTGGTGCAGTTCGCTATTTCTGTTTTTCTTATCATCGGCACCATCGTTATTGCGAAGCAAATGAGTTACGTAAAAAACAAGCAACTCGGATATGACCAGGATCAAACTGTAGTTGTCCCGATAGACAACGGCGATATTTATCAGCACATGTACACCTTCAAAAACGAATTGCTAAATAAAGGCAACGTTGCATCGGTGTCATTGATGTCCGGAGAGCCGGGCGGCTTCTTTGACGATTTCACGTTCGACGTAGAAGGACAGCGGGATGTATGGAAAGCAAGATCAGAATTCGCTGACTTTGAAATTGTAAAAACACTGGGACTGAAAATTATCGCAGGCAGAAACTTTTCTCCTGCTTATGCAACAGATTCTTCGGATGCAGTGCTTATCAACCGAACCGCCGCTTCGAAGCTTGGATTTACACCTGAACAAGCGGTTGGCAAATGGATAAGAAACACCGTGCGCGACAGTTTAAGAAGGCGTGTCATCGGAGTAGTCGAGGATTTTAATTTTCTCTCGCTTAAAGAAAATATGGACGCGCTCGTTATTGCGCCCAACGAAGACAGGAGAGTAGCGGTCATCAGGTTGAAACCCGGAAATATCCAGGCCGGCCTGGCAACCATCAAAAGTGAATACCAAAAGGTTGCTCCCGTATATCCATTTGAATACAGCTTCCTGGATCAAAAGTTTGACCAGTTGTACAAAGCTGACATCAGGCAACAAAACATCATCACCATATTTTCAGCACTCGCCATTTTTATTGCATGCCTCGGCTTGTTTGGACTGGCTTCATTTACCGCCGCGAAACGCATAAAAGAAATTGGGGTGAGAAAAGTACTGGGTTCGTCAACCGAAAATATTGTAATGCTGTTATCGAAAGACCTTTTGAAGCCCGTGCTGCTCGCAGCGATCATCGCGATACCAGTTGCGTATTACGCGATGCACAACTGGCTTGAAAACTTCGCATACCGCACGCCTTTGCAGTGGTGGATATTCGTGGTCGCAGCGTTGATCACTGTTGCGATCGCGTTGATCACTGTAAGCATTAAGGCAGTAAGAGCTGCGATCGCGAACCCGGTAGATAGTTTAAGAACGGAATGATGAGGTGAATGGTCAATGGTGAATAGTGAATGGCTGTTGAAGATGAAAGAGCATGAGTAATAAAATGAGTGATGAGTAATGAGTGAATGCGTGGCAAATCTGCAATCTGCAATCGCCAATCTGCAATCCTAAATCGTAAATCTTAAAAACTGCAAGCTATGTCTAACTATGATCTTCTGGTGGCTGTTATAAGAGAGAAAGGCGCAGCCGCAAGTTTAAATTCGT
>DASQJI010000277.1:0-4531 GCA_035631175.1 Parafilimonas sp. | reverse complement strand
GTTCCTCCCCACGACAAAATGGATGCGGTGATCGCTTTGTTGTAATACTCCTCCGCAGTGCCGCCGACATTCATTCCCCTTGCTGCTGCTTCTGCCAGGTTAAATTCAACCTGCGCATAATCAAGCAAAACATATGGTGCATCCGGTTCTGTTTGCGCATCGGTGACATGAGAAAAGCTGGAGAAATTATTGCCGCTGCCGGGGATGCCACCGCTGTATCCGTTGTGAGGGTCTTCGGTAAAATACAATGACAGCCTCGGATCATTCAGATCTTCAAGGAGGTCGATAATTGTGCTTGCAGGAATATAATCATTTCTGCCGCTTTGAACAAGATTCACCCATACCGGGTTTGTGTTAGGAGGAGACGAAAGAAAATTAAACACTGCATTATCATCGTTGGAAGTAAATGCACCGGGCGCTGCTGCTTCAACAATGGATTCTGCTTTCGCCGGGTCGACATCTGACAGTATCATTCCCATTACCACCTTTAGCGAGTTCGCAAATTTTTTCCATTTATTTATGTCGCCGTTATAAATAAGATCAGCTCCGTCGTTAAACGTTCCAGCATCGGGATCCAACGCTGCAATATCCGCATCGAGCCTCGACAACAGATCATCATAAATGGTAGCTGCATCATCGTACGGTGGAAAAAGAATACTTGCATCAAGCGCGCTGGTGTAGGGAATATCGCCAAATGTGTTTACCAGGATCTGGTAAATGTATACTTGCTGAATGTCGACGATCGCCAACTCATTTTGCTGCGTGGCCGGATCCTTTACGTCAGTCGGGATCAGCTTCCTTGCTTCGTCAAAATCGCGTAAGCAATCTTTATAAAAGACAGTCCACCAGTTATCCGGAACCGCACGTGTATTCAGATCATAATTGCTTTCATCGGTGTACGTAGTCTGTGTCCATTGCTGGGAGATGAGGCGAAAGATATTATTATTCGGGTCCGCGTCGGCAAGCATATATGCCATGTTCTTTTGCGCGTTGGAAAACAAAGTATATGAAGGAACGATCGCAGGATTTTTTTTATCCCGGTTCATGTCGCCGAAATCTTTTTTGCAACCTGTAAAGATGTATGCCAAAGCTGCAATGATGAATATATTTTTCATGACGATTGAATTAAAATTTTACGTTGAGATTAAATCCAATATTCCGCACGGTAGGATATGCGCCGGTTTGCAAGCCCTGTATGTTACCAGAGCTCGTTGTTTCTTCCGGATCAGCGTAAGGAAGATTTTTGTGAATGATCCAAAGATTTCTGCCAACTACCGACAGATTGATGCCCTTGATCGGATGCAGCTTTTGCATGAGCTTCGCAGGCAACGCGTAGGTGAGCACGGCTTCGCGAAGCTTTACATAACTGGCGTCATAAATAAATGCAGCCGACGGATTACGGAAATATCCATATGCACCGAACAATCCGCTGATGTCAACGCGCTGTGTATTTGGTTTGCCATCCGCCGTTACGCCGGGGTAAATAATTCCACCGCCTTCATCAATTGTGTTTCTTACAGGATTGCCAAGATCATTTAATCCCGCTGTTTCCGGATACAAACCCGTAGCCAATCCGTAATACAGATCAAGTGAATGAACGTCTCCACCCTGTCTCACATCGATCAAAAAACTAAACGAGAGATTTTTATATTTAAAGGTGTTTGATATGCCGCCGATCCAATCGGGATTGATATTTCCTATCACTTCGTTTGCAGTTGGAGACTCCTCGTAATAACCATTGTCTCCAACAACTCTCTGCCCGTTCAGATAAACAAAGTTTGAACCTCTTAATGTGCCATACGGTTGTCCAATTGTTGCATTCAATGTAACATCGCTTTGGAAAGTTGTGATCAGCAAATTTTCCGAAGTATCATACAAAGACAACACCTTGCTTCTGTTACGAGACCAGTTCACAACAATGTCCCATGAAAAGTTTTTCGATTTTACCGGTGTGCCATTCAAGGTCAATTCAACGCCTTTATTCTGGATCACACCCGCATTTACATACTCATACAGGTATCCGGTTGCGGTGGATACACCGACAGGCAATATCTGGTCCACTGATTTTGTATCATAAAAAGTAAGATCGACGCCAAGCCTGTTTTTCAGGAACGACAACTCGGTTCCGAATTCCCAGCTCTTTGTTCTTTCCGGTTTCAATTCCTCGTTGTTCTTTGTATCAGGAACAGAAAACAATGTGGCTGTTCCAAAAGCAACATCATTATGATCGTGTACATAAGTATCGTACACGCTCAATGCAGGCGCGCTGTTACCAACTTCAGCGTAGTTAGCTCTCACTTTACCATAACTCAACCATGGAACAGACAGTAGTTTGGAAAAGACGAAGCCACCCGAAACAGAAGGATAATAATAGGTATTGTTTTCAGGAGGCAGGGTAGAAGAACGATCTCTCCTCAACGTTGCATCCAGGATCAGCATGTCTTTATATGACAACGTAGCGCCGCCAAATATTCCGTCCACTTCAAGTTGCGTCAAACTTTCCACCGGCGGGTTCACGGCATTGAGCGAATTCGACAAAGAATAGAAACCGGGAACCACCAAACCTCCATTCGTTTTTGCCTGTGTTGAAGACACATAATTTTGCCTGATGTTGCCACCGAGTAATGCTTTGAGGTTAAGATTCTGCGTGAGGTCTCTGTCAAAATTTATCAGCAGGTCGTAATTCGTTTCACGGAATGTCCTGTCAAACTTTGAATAACCCGAAGGCTCGCCGTTAATATCTGTCGTTAGCTGTCCTGCGATGAACTGGCCAATACTTCCGACGGCAACACGTTCTTCCTGCAGCTCATTATACGAATCCATCGATATGCGTCCCATGATACTTATCCAATCGGTAAGCTTGTAGTTGAGGCCCACGTTTCCAAACCACCTGTCTCTTCTGTCCGTTTCATAATTTTCATACCTGCTCCAATAAGGATTGTCCCAATAAATTGGACGCAGGCCGTTCTCTTCATCTGAAGGATCAGCCCAGTTCCACGTCACATTTTGCCTATGGCGGAAATACGCATCTTTGAGCTCATTGATGTCAAGATTCATTTCCCACCACTGCCTGAAATTTGACATGATATTATTGGGGCCATAGCCATTGCCATATCTTCCGAGCCCCGTTATTTTCGAATAATTGACGTTAGCGAATGCGGACAAGCGGTCAGTAACATTAAAATTTGCATTCAGGTTCACAAGGTCTTTATCAACTTCGCTGTTCGGTAAAATTCCTTTGTCCCTGTTGCTGGTATAACCTACTTTAAAATTCGCTTTATCGCCACCGCCTTCTATCATGATGTTGTTGTTGATAGATACGGCTGTTTGAAAAAAAGTTGACGGGTCGTGAGCGCCGGCAACCCACGGCCGTGCGGTATGGTAATAAGCAGAAGATGTATCGAAAGCATCCCATTGATACACCATCAGGTTAGGATCAAATTTTGCGCCCCACGAAGCATCGTCCTGCGTTGGTGTTACCAAGTCGGGCGTGCCGTCTCCATTTACATCAAAATATAAAAAGTTGTTATCAGGCGAACCATATCCATTCAGGTAACCATAGTTCGCGCCGTATGTGTGTTGGTATGTTGGGAAAGTGCTTTTATCGATCTTGCCAAAGCTCACACCTGAATTGATCGTAATGCCCAAACCCTTCTTTCCTTTTTTTGTAGTGATCACGATAACACCATTTGCTGCGCGTGATCCGTAAAGAGCGGTGGCCGCAGCACCTTTCAAAACATTGATCGATTCGATGTCATCGGGATTGATATCCGCTGCAGCGCTTCCATAATCAAAACCGCCGCGACCGGTTAGCTGGTTATCGTTGTTGGTGTTGGAATTGTCAAACGGTACGCCGTCCACAACGAACAGTGCCTGGTTGTTGCCCGTTAATGACTTAAAGCCGCGCAGCACCACGTTGGTTGAACCGCCGAGTGTATTGCTCTGCCTTATTTCCAAACCCGATACCTTACCAGAAAGCGAGCTGACAAAATTGTCGCCTCTCGTTTTGCTTATGTCGCTGCCCGCGACCTGTTGCGTTGAATAAGGAAGTTGATTTCTTGTTCGTTTCACACCGAGCGCAGTGGTCACAACTACGCCCTCGACAACATTTTCGCCCTGCGCCAGCGTTATAGATAAAGAAGACTGATTGCCTACCGGCACTTCTTTATTTGTGTAACCGATAATTGATACATCGAGAACGGCGTTGTCGGGAACGGAGATCTTGAATTCTCCGTTTGCATCGGTGAGTGTGCCTCTTGTGGTGCCTTTTAATTTAATGGAAACCCCCGCGAGAGGTGTATTGTCTTTTGCATCTGTTACAGTTCCTGTAACCTGCTTCTGTGCATGGGCGAATGCGAACATGCCTGCACATATTGAAATGAGCAGCAGCTTTTTCATAATGATTTGTTTTGCCTTTCAGAACATGACAATTCGGAAAAGAAATATTGCAGTGAGAAAAACGCCAAAAAAACCGAACGCTGAAAAAAGTTGACTGAAGAGGGAAAATGGAGGAACGAAATTTTTTTGTCAC
>DASQJI010000276.1:0-3755 GCA_035631175.1 Parafilimonas sp. | reverse complement strand
ATTTACCGATGCGCTCTTTTGTAACGAATTGTGGAAAGGCTATTATGGAAGTTTAATTTACAAATGCAATGTGGTGTTGCGCGAAGTGGCTCACGATTCGAGCGGGACCTCCGACGATGTAAAAAGTTTGGCCACCGCTGAAGCAAGGTTCATACGCGGTTATGCGTATTTCACGATGGTGCGGCTTTTTGGAAATATCCCCATTATTGATACCGTTTTAGATATCGCAAACTCCAACGTACCTCAATCAGACCCGGCAAAAGTGTATGCTTTTATCGAACAGGATTTGCAATACGCGGCAGCACATTTGCGTCCAACGTGGGATGCAAAATTTGTTGGCCGGGCAACCAGTGGCGCTGCCAATGGCTTGCTGGCGAAAGTATACCTGTATGAGAAGAAGTGGGACCAGGCGATGTCGACCGCGGCGATAGTGATCAACTCGGGCATATACAGCCTGAACCCAAAGTATGAAGATATCTTTAAGGATGCGGGCGAAAACTGCAGCGAATCGGTTTTTGAAATTCAGTGTTATGCCGATGCCAATGAGAAGACAGCCTACGGATGCCAGTATGCAGACATACAGGGCGTAAGAGGTGTGGGGCCGCAAGATCTCGGCTGGGGTTTCAATAATCCGTCGCACCAACTGCACATGGCGTACGAGCCCGGTGATCCTAGAATGAACAGCACCATATTATTTGTACCCACGCCCCAGCCAACTGTGTTTGGTGAAACGTATGGAAGACCCGAACCAAACGATTCTATGTATAATATGAAGGTTTACCTGGGCAATGACCCGGCGATACGAACCCGGGTCGGTGGGCTGGAAGGGCAACATGCCTGGTGGGAAAATATCAGAATACTGCGATATGCGGACGTTGTGCTTATCTATGCGGAAGCTGCAAACGAATTGGGGAATAGCACGGAAGCGCTCCAAAAGCTTGAATGGATCAGAGCCCGCGCACGTGCAGGGAATAGCTCTATTTTGCCACCGGTTACTACCACAGATCAAACTCAGATAAGATTGGCAATACAACATGAGCGGCGAATTGAATTCGCCATGGAGCATGAGCGGTTCTTTGACCTGGTTCGCTGGGGAATAGCAGCCGATGTATTTCATGCGGAAGGAAAACTAAATTTCCAGGCGGGCAGGGATGAATTGCTTCCGATACCACAAGCGCAAATTGATTTGTCAAAAGGAGTTTTGCATCAAAATCCCGGCTATTAAGAAGGACTGCGCCAATAATTCTTGGCAATAATCCCAGAAAACAACGCATGAGACGTACCCTAGTCATATATTTGATCAATATTCGGGGCTCGCCCCCTTAAAAAACGTTTCATTCTTCGTCTCAGCATACCTATTCAATAATTTTATAAAAACAAAGAAAAAATGAAAAAAACAAACGACGGTTTTAGAATCGTGATTGCTTGCACGCTGCTTATGTCAGTTATGCTACTTAACTCCTGTAGTAAGAATATGCAGGACAAGTCTGCCGGTCAGGACAACGCTATCAGCGATGCCACTGGCGCTGTGCAACCTGTTGCAATTTGGAATTTTGACAGCTCCTGGAATGAGGCAAAACAGCATCTGACGGGTGTTCCCCATCAAAAGGCGAAATTCTCGAAGACTTCACAAGCGCACTTGGGCAAGGCCGCTTTCCTAAGTCCAGACAGTGGATATGTTTCTTACGATAATGCGGGCACCGCATTGCCTAACTTAACAACGGGCTTAACTGTAGATTTTTGGGTTTTTCCACAAAAAGCAAGTATTGAGGCACATACTATTTTTTGCATACCTCAAACCGGCGCATTTTGGCCCACTCAGCATGTTATCACAGATGCGTGGAGCGCGCCCTGGGGAGATACAGGTTTGGTTAAAGTGATGTTCAAAGCCAATAAGGCAATAGATTATAATGAACGTTGGAAAGAAGCTCGCATACCGCACTTCTTCGGTAAATGGAACCATATTCAGTATTCTTATGACGGCGCTACTTCTGAATATACGATAAAAATAAATGGCGTGACTTACGTTGATCACGAGGTACAATATACCGACGGGACCAATACAACACTTCTTGGTAACCTGAATCCAAATCCAGGATCACATGGTGTTGTGATCGGGGCCTTCCAAAATGAATGGGATCCAGGACTGTTTGGCGCCGCACAACCATGGATGCATTGGTTCGCGGGCAGGATAGATCAGCTGAAAATCTATAACACAGCTTTGTTCTAAAGGAATTAGCAAATTTTGTGATGCATCTGGAGAGGCGTCTTACAAAAAGACGCCTCTTCTATTTTTGAGGGAGCGAATAATATGTCTGGAATCACAATTATCTTTTAAAGAAAATCTATGAAAAAAATACTTTCGGTTATTGGTTGTCTTTGCCTTTTTCTTTCATGCAACAAAATGAATGATGTTGTCGCATTGAAGGATTCGCAGGCATCTCAGTCGGTTGCAGCCGGATTTTATTTGCAAACACTGCAGGTCGATGATCAAACCGGCAATGTGAACTATTACCACATTAAGATCAACCCTACCTTCAAACTACAATTTTCAAAACCCGTTGACACATCGACCGTAACGGCCAATATTCAACTGAAAGAAGGCGGTTTGATTATACCGGTTAATTTTTCTTACCAGGCTAGTAACAGCCTCGTTGTGATGAAACCAAAATCAGCCCTGAAATACCTGACAAAATATACGCTCAACATAAACTCAGGCCTAACATCTGCGGCGCAAACAACTCTGGGCGTTAACTACACCTACACCGAGATTACAACGATCGATTCGTCCGATAAGTTCCCGCGGATCAGTAACACCAAATTGCTTAACCTGTTGCAGAAAAACACATTCAATTATTTCTGGATCGCGGGTCATCCACTTTGTGGTATGGCAAAAGAAAGATTTAGTTCAGATGTTGTAACAACCGGTGGAACCGGCTTTGCAATAATGAGCGTTCCGGTCGCTATTGAAAGAAATTTTATTACAAGAGCCGAAGGTTTGGCAAGGGTTGTGAAAATTGCAAACTTTCTCGATGTGAGTGCACAAAAATATCATGGTGCCTTCGCCCACTGGCTGAACGGAAACACCGGCGCCACTATTCCTTTCAGTGCGCATGATGACGGCGCTGACCTTGTGGAAACTTCTTATCTTATGGAAGGTCTGCTTACAGCCCGGCAGTATTTCAACGGAAGCGATAGCACCGAAACGAACCTCAGGAAAGTCATCAACAAACTATACAAGAATGTCGAATGGGATTGGTTCCGGAACGGACAAAATACATTGTACTGGCACTGGAGCCCGAATTATGGATGGGATACGTATCAACAAGTGAACGGATGGAATGAAGCGTTGATCACCTACGTGATGGCCGCGTCATCACCCAAACATACAATTGATTCGCTCACTTACGCAAATGGCTGGGCGAGAAACGGAGCCATCGTAAACGGGAACGTTTACTATGGCGTCCAACTTCCGTTGGGTCCATCTAACGGAGGACCCTTGTTTTTTGAACACTATTCGTTCATGGGTATTAATCCAAACGGATTGACTGATCCATATGCAAACTATCAGCAGCAAACACTTGCACACACACAAATTAATTACAATTATTGTGTCGCCAATCCAGGAAGGTTTAATGGATACAGTGATTCCTGCTGGGGCTTAACAGCAAGCGATGATAATCTGCATACGTATTCGGCGCATGAGCCGAATAACGACGACGGGGTTTTAACACCAACAGCAGCCCTGTCATCTT
>DASQJI010000275.1:0-1514 GCA_035631175.1 Parafilimonas sp. | reverse complement strand
CAATCGCTGTGGTGAACGATAAGTTTCAGCTTCGGAGGCGAGCGGCGTAACGTCATCATTATCCAAAACTCTAAACACACGTTCGGCTGCAATAACGCCCATCTGAATTACATTGAACTTGTCGGCGATCACACGCAACGGCCGAAAAATTTGATTGAGGTAAAGAATAAACGCAACCAATTCGCCCGCAAGATTTTCATTTGCGATCGGGTTTGACGCCGCTTTCCCGGCGAGCCACCATACCAATAAACCTGTTGAAACAGCAAGCACAATTTCAACGATCGGGAAGAAGACGGAGTAAGCAAAAATTGACCGGATGTTTGCATTTCGATGATGGCGGTTTATCTTTTTGAAATTTTCAAGCTCCCTGTCCTCTGCAGCGAACGCTTGCAAAATATGCATGCCGGTAATGCGTTCCTGCACAAAAGCATTTAAGGCTGCGACCGCGTTACGCACTTGAATGAAGCTTTTGTTTACGCTTTCTTTAAAGTAGTATGTCGCGAGGATCAATAAAGGAAACGGGATAAGAGCGATCAGCGTCAATTGCCAGTTGGTTACGAACATCGTCACCAAAACAACAATGATTGAAAGCAGGTCCGCAAGTATCGGTATCAAACCGTCTGAAAAAATATCATTAATACTTTCAATATCGTTTATCGTTCTCGTGGTAAGAGTGCCAATAGGTGTTTTATCGAATTGGGCGAGATTTAAGCTCAGGATCTTTTTGTACACGGCGGTTCTCATATCGCGCACCACGCTTTGTCCGAGCCACGCCGTAATGAAGCTGAAATAAAACCTGGCAGCCGTTTCAACGAAAATAAATATCACCTGGAATATGGTAACCGCGATCACGAATTGCCAGGCGTCGTTTAATTGGGTATGCGGAAATAATATTTGGATGATCCACGGTGTATGAACTGCTTTTCCGGTTGCTTTATCAACAGTGAGCTGAATAAAATGCGGACGAACAGGTGTAAAGAAGGAAAGAACGATGGCGAGAATAACGCTTACAATAAAACGCCACCGGTAGGGTCTTACAAATTCAAATACACGCTTTAGAACCGAAACATTAAAGTATTTTTTTTCACCCGTGCCACTCATACGAATCTGCAAAGGTAAAGTTTGATGTTTGATGTTCGAAGTTTGACGTTTGAGGGTTGCGGTTGGTTAATTGGTTTATTCGGTTATCGGTGAGTGTCCGTCGGGCACGGTTCATGTTTGATGTGTCACGTTTCACCTCTCACGGCTCACATTTCAACATCAAGCATCGCTCCTTAACTAGCTGTTAAAATCTTCATTGGCGCCATTGTCGTAAATTCGTGAAGTATGACCACAGAGCAGGCAGCACAGGAAATAGTATTGCCGAAATACAACCTTACGGAAGAACAGGAAAAGCGGCTCATCTTACGGCAATATCGCGCGTTATTAAAAGTGCTGGGCCCGAAATTGAAAAAAGGCGACGAAGAGTTAATCAGGCGCGCATTCGAAATATCAGCGGACGCCCATAAGACGAT
>DASQJI010000274.1:0-1546 GCA_035631175.1 Parafilimonas sp. | reverse complement strand
AAAGACCTGACAAACGAAATTGCGCTTTGCAAGGCATTGGGGGACCCGCAGAAAAATTTCAAAAGCATTCATATTGCCGGCACAAATGGTAAAGGCTCGGTCAGCCATATGCTGGCAGCGATCTTTCAAACAGCGGGATATAAAACCGGCTTATACACTTCACCTCACCTGAAAGATTTCCGTGAACGAATCAAAGTAAACGGAGAAATGTGCAGCGAGGATTTTGTGGTTGGCTTCACTCAAAAAATAATACCGCAGATCGAAGCACTTCAGCCTTCTTTTTTCGAGATAACAGTTGCAATGGCATTCGAATACTTTGCTCAGGAAAAGATCGACATAGCAATCATCGAGACAGGCCTTGGCGGTAGACTCGACAGCACAAACATTGTGCTGCCGGAGCTCTCCATCATTACAAATATTGGCATGGATCACATGAACATGCTTGGTGATACGCTCGAAAAGATCGCATTCGAAAAAGCGGGCATCATAAAACCAGGCATTCCCGCCGTGATCGGCGAATCGTTGGCGGAAACGAAACCGGTGTTTGAAAGGGTTGCAAAAGAAAAACAAGCTCCATTGATCTTTGCCGAAGATCATTTCTTTGTCGCCGATTTCAACTCCGATCATTCACGACTTAATGCTGAAGTTGCAGACATTAAGAAAGACGAACACTACAACTACCAGCTCGACTTACCCGGCATCTATCAAAATAAAAATTTGATCACGGTATTGGAAGCGGTTCATCAACTGCAATTAAAAAAAATTTCGATCGAACAAAAGCATGTGGAAGTTGCGTTGAAAAAAGTGAAGCGTTTAACCGGCTTTCACGGACGATGGGAAAAGGTTAAGGACAATCCAACTGTGATCATTGACGTCGCCCATAACGCAGACGGTATGAAGCAGGTTGCACAACAACTGGAACTAATGACTTATCCGCAGTTGCATATCATTATCGGCCTTGTCATGGATAAAGACGTACAAAATATCCTTTCCCTGCTGCCTGCGACTGCAAATTATTATTTTACAAAAGCGCAAATACCCAGGGCAATCCCGGAGGACGAGCTCGCCGCCATCGCAAAAACGTTACAACTCGAAGGAAAAACTTTTACGAATGTCAACACAGCGCTAAACGAAGCCATGACACATGCACATCCTGATGACGTAATACTTATTTGTGGAAGCGTGTTTCTCGCGGGCGAAGTGAATCTCTGATGTCTGATGTATGATGTATGATCTCTGATCTATGATGTATCATCTCTGATCTCTGATCTATGATGTCTGATCTCTGATGTCATGAATGGTTCAAAAGCCTAATTCCTAATTCTTAATTCCTAATTCCTAGATCTCTGATCTATGATGTCTGATCTATGATGTCATGATGGTTCAAAGCCTAATTCCTAATTCTTAATTCTTAATTCTTAATTCCTAATTCCTAGATCTCTGATGTATGATCTGCAATCCCTGGTTCGTTCAAATCCCAATTGGTAAATCCTTCTCCTAATTCCTAATTCCTAATTCCTAATTCCTAATTCCTAACTCCTACATC
>DASQJI010000273.1:0-7228 GCA_035631175.1 Parafilimonas sp. | reverse complement strand
AACTATGACGGGGTAAATGTGTATGGAGATGAAGTAAGCGCTGATCTAACCATTGCAGGGCTTTTTCCAATCAGCCGAACCGGCTATTATGAAAAAGATCTTGTTGATTATGATGCTTATAATTTCAAAGTTTCCGGCGGTCTGTATTATAAAATATCACCTAACACTGAGGCTTCTTTGACTGCTAACTGGGGCAAGGGTACAACAGTTTATACAGGTGCTGACAGATATTCCTTGAAAAACTTCAGTATTGGCCAGTACAAACTTGAGGTTAAGAATCCAAACTGGTATTTAAGAGCTTATACTACACAGGAAAATTCCGGTGATTCCTATGCAACAACACTAACCGCGATATCAATTAACAACTCCTGGAAAGATAATGGCGTATGGTTTAATACATATGCAGTTGCGTATGGAACCGCCCTGGCTGGAGGAAAAACAGACGAGGAAGCGAAAGCGTTCGCCCGGGCCACTGCCGACCAGGGAAGATTTGAGCCCGGAACAAGTGATTTCAATACTGCCTTTAAAAATTCCATTACAACACCAATCAGTAAAGGCGGTTCTCAATTCGCAGATAAATCAGCGCTTTACCAAATTGAAGGGCAGTATAATTTTTCTCAATACGTGAAAGTCGTTGATGTGTTGGTCGGTGCCAATTATCGTTCATATCACCTCAACTCAAACAATACCATTTTCTATGAACCCGATGGCCCGGTTGATATTGCTGAATACGGTGGCTATATTCAATTGCAAAAATCATTTTTAAATGATGTTTTGAAATTAAGCGCATCAGGAAGATATGACAAAAATGAAAATTTTGAAGGACGATTTACTCCAAGAGCAACAGCAACAATCGAAGTAGCAAAAGATAACAACATACGTCTTTCTTATCAACAGGCCTATCGCTTTCCAGACAACCAGGATCAATACATTAATCTGCAGACGCCGGGAAGTATTTTAATCGGTTGTTTACCCATATTTAATACTTTATATCAATTTGATACGAAGCCCGTTTATACAGCACAAAGCATCGTTGACTTTAGAACCACTTATTTTGAAAGAGGTGAGTTTAATCCAGACACACTTGTAAAAGCAAATTTTGGTAAAGCAAAACCTGAAACCATGTCATCTTATGAGCTAGGCTATCGCGGAGTAATTAATAGTAAATTACTCATCGATGTTTATTATTATTACAGTAAGTATAAAGATTTTATAGGGCGTGAAGCTGTAGGCAGATCTGATAGTCTAACTGGTTTATTAAACCCATATGCAACCACAAATTATTCTTTCGTTGTAAACAGCTCTACACCTGTAAAAGCGAATGGTTGGGGCATCACTGCCGAATACCAGCTTGGCAAGGGATATTCAGTCATGGGAAATGTTTATGGAGATCAGTTGACAGGTGTGCCTTCCGAATTAATTACATTCTTCAATACGCCAAAGACAAGGTTTAACCTTGGATTGTCCAACTCGAACGTTGGTAAAGGCATCGGGTTTAATGTCATTTACAAATGGCAGGATAAAATAGATTGGGAAGGCACATTTGGCACAGGTACTATACCTGCATTTGGTACACTCGATGCGCAGGTAAGCTATCATTTCACCAAAGAAAAAATCTTGCTGAAACTTGGCGGCACAAACATTACAAACCATTACTACCGTAGCGCATTTGGAAATCCATACATCGGCGCCTTGTACTACGTGAGCATCGGTTACAACGTCTTTTAAAAACAACCGCGTCCTAAACGAAAATGCCCTCAGCAATGAAGGGCATTTTCGTTTTTATTCATTGGTGCTTCAGGAACGACGCAGCGCCCACTTCCACATTTCTTTCCAGCTCGGCTTTTTCCCGTACATTAAAATTCCGGTGCGATATACTTTCGCAGCAAACCACGTGGTGACAATAAATCCTAACACCAGTAATACCATGCTCAAAAGCAACTGCCAAACCGGGACCACGTCGCCTACGCCGTGAGATATGCGCGCCATCATTACAATTGGAGAGAATAAGGGAAACAGGCTTCCGAACACAGCGAGGCCGCTCGTAGGTTCGTTCACAGCTTTGGTCATTATGACAATCCCAAAAATGATCGGCATAGTGATCGGCAGCATGAGGCTTTGGGCATCTTGTGGGTCCTCGTTCACGGCGCTTCCGACGCAGGCGAAAAGTGATGAGTATAGCAAATACCCGCCGATGAAATAAAAAATGAAGCAACCAATAATAAGTGGAAAATTTATTCCCGAGCTATGAATCAATCCGCTATTTTTTATCGTTTCTGCTGCCTGTATTGATGTGTTTTGCATGTTCGAAGAATGCATCTTGTCGGCAAGGCCGGGAATAAGTACCGGTAACAGGAAATTCAGGCTGATCATAAGAATAATCCATATGATGAACTGAACCAGCCCAACGGCGCCGATCCCAAAAATTTTTCCCATCATTAGCTGGAATGGTTTTACGCTGCTGACGATCACTTCGGCGATGCGACTGACCTTCTCCTCCATCACGCCGCGCATAACCATCGCGCCATAAATAAAAAGCACGATGTAAATCAGGAAGCCTGAGATGTAGCCTATGGCATAGCTGATACCGGCCTCTTCGCCCGAATCATTTTTTCCCTGGATAGTGGAAAAGTTGATGTCGCCTTCCTTTTTTGCACTGTCGAGCTGAGCCTTGGAGATGTTAAGTTCCAGCAGGCGTTGCTGCTCCAGGGCGTTGTTAAGCTTGTCCTCTATCTTTCCGCGCGACATAAGCCCTACAGACTTTTTCGTAACAACAGGAATACTTACCTGGTCTAGAATTTTTGTGCTTCGCGGAATGTATGCGTAGCCGTCGTACTTTCCTTTTTCAACCTGTTGTTTCAGCTGCGCGGCGGACTGGTCGGTGACGAAAGTAAATTTCACATTTTCGTCTCCTTCTATTTTTCCCCTGAAGATGTTCGCCTCATCTTCAACTGCAATGTTGTACACTTCATCAGTGCTCACGGAGAAATATATCATGAGCGCATAAAATCCAAAAAACAACAGAGGCAATAATATTGTGGTAAGTAAGAAAGTTTTTTTTTGAACCCGCGTTAAGAACTCACGGCGAGCAATGAGAGCTATCTTATTCATAAAAGATATTTAGTGTTCGATGGACAGTTTGCATGTCACACTTCAACGTGTTGAAAAGGACGTGCATCCGCTTTTGTATTTTCAACAAGCCTGATGAATATTTCATTAAGTGATGGCAGTATTTCGTTAAACGCTTCAATGTTTATTTGTCGGTCAATGAAATATTTCAAAACATCATTGCTTTTAAAACCGTCATTGATCTTTACAACAAGCTTGTTTGCCTTTTGATGAAGGATTTCAAATGCGCGACTTTCAAGTGGCGGCGGTATACCTTCAATCTGAACGTTGAACTTGTTTTCTTTGTATTCATGCTTTACGTCTTGAACTGTTCCGTCAAGGATTTTTTTGCCGAGGTTCACCAGTACAATATGGTCGCAGATCTCTTCCACTTGTTCCATTCTGTGCGTGCTGAAAATGATCGTGCTGCCTTTCTGAGCAAGACCATAGATCTCATCTTTAATTAGGTTTGCGTTTAAAGGGTCGAGCCCGCTAAATGGCTCGTCTAAGATGATCAATTTTGGCTCATGCAAAACCGTGGTTACAAATTGCAACTTTTGGCTCATGCCTTTACTAAGGTCCTCAACTTTCTTATTCCACCAACTCTCCATCTTGAGACGTTCGAACCAGAATTTGATCTTTTGCGCTGCGTCAATACGGCTGAGTCCTTTTAATCGTGCGAGGTATAGGGCCTGGTCATAGATCTTCATTTTCTTGTATAGTCCCCGCTCCTCAGGCATGTATCCGATCTTGACTATATCCGCAAGCGGGTCAAATTTTTTTCCGTCAAAAAATATCTCACCGTCATCGGGATAAAAGATGCCTGTTATCATCCTCAGGAGGGTCGTCTTTCCGGCGCCATTCGGCCCAAGTAAACCGAAAATGCTGCCTTGCTGCACATCGAAGCTGATATCGTCGACCGCTTTTTGTGTAGCAAAATATTTTTTTAAATTATGCAGTTCCAGTAAGCTCATGTTAGAGTGTTAGCCGTTTCAAATGTAGTTGTAAAATGCTGAGTGCGATCATTGAGCCGAAGAAGTGCGGCAAAAGGAAAAAAATGTGAGCGGTTTCAAAATTGTTTATGTGCGACCGAAGCTAGATTTTTTATGATCGCTGACGCCACTCTCTCGCCATCCATTGCAGCGCTCACTATTCCACCCGCATACCCGCCTCCTTCTCCGCATGGATACAGATTTTTTATTTCAGGATGATGCAGCAATAAAACGTCTCTTGGAATGCGCACAGGCGATGACGTACGGCTTTCGGTAGCAACAACTATCGCATCATTGGTAAAGTATCCCTTCATTTTTTTTCCGAATTCTTTAAATGCTGTCTGTAATGATCCATAAATGAAAGCCGGCAATACGTCACTTAAGTCGGCGCTTTGTACACCGGGTAAATAACTGCAAGACGGCAAAGAGGAAGAGCGTTTGTTGTTGACCAAATCGACCATTCGTTGTGCCGGTGCAACGAAAGCGCCACCGCCCGCTTCGAACGCCTTTCTTTCAATCGAGCTCTGAAAAAAAATTCCCAAAAGCGAAGGTGGAACTTTCTCTTTGCTTTCGGAATAGCTGTTATAGTTCCGCAAATCGTGCAGCCTGACCTCCACAACGATCCCACTATTAGCAAAAGGATTATTGCGCTTACTGGGACTCCAGCCGTTTACAACAATTTCACCGTTGTTGGTGGCGGCGGGCGCAATGATTCCTCCTGGACACATGCAAAAGCTGAAAACGCCTCTATCACCCGCCTGGTGCACGAGGTTGTAAGATGCGGGCGGCAGATATTCGTCACGGACGGCAGTGTGATATTGCATCGAGTCGATGAGTTGCTGAGGGTGCTCGACCCTTACTCCAAGCGCAAAAGGCTTTGCCTCGATCAAAATTTTTTTTGAATCTAATAACTGAAAAATATCCCTTGCCGAATGCCCGGTTGCTAGAATTACCGCGTCCCCTTTAAATATTTGTCCGTCAGTTGTAACAACGGATTGAATTAATTGATCCCTCACAATAAAGTCGATGACCTTTTTTTCGAACAGAAATTCGCCTCCGCAATGAATGATTTGTTTTCGAATTGCTGTGATAATGTGTGGCAGCTTGTTCGTGCCTATGTGAGGGTGCGACTCATACAGTATCTTTTCGTCTGCACCAAATTGCACAAACAAATTGAGGATCCTTTCGACACTTCCGCGCTTGCTGCTCCGTGTGTACAATTTGCCGTCGCTGTAAGTGCCCGCTCCGCCTTCACCAAAACAGTAATTACTCTCCGGATTGATGACACCTTCTTTATTTAAAATGGCGAGGTCGCGGCGTCGCGCACGGACGTCCTTTCCTCTTTCAATTATGACGGGTTTTATTCCTGATTCAAGCAGTTTCAAAGCGGCGAACAAACCAGCCGGCCCGCCACCGATGATCAAGATCCGTCGACTGGATTTCGTTGTGTCTTTGAATTTGATGCGAACCGGGATTGTTCTGTGAAAGGGCTCGTCCACACAAGTCTCAATCGTCAGGTTGACGGTTGGTTGCCTGGAGCGCGCGTCAATGGAGTGTTTTAAAATTCTGAAGCCCGTCACCGATGCAGAGGGAATCGCCAAAGAAGACGCGAGATATTGTGTAATGATCTCACTACTGGCCGCTTCGTGTGGCAACACCTTTAAAGTCACATTTCGTTTCACGCTGTGAGGGGCTTATCCTTAAAAGCTCATCCGTGGCTTGAATGAACGATTCCTAACGATAACTTAACAATTATTGGCTAAACTTAGCCGGGTTTTTGCGCTCTATTACTTCGCAAGGCCAGAAAAAAAATCGGACCTTAACAAATGAAAATAAATTTCTGGCATTTGATTTGAGTAATAAAATAAATAAAGCAAGTAGTCAATTTTCTCATAAGCAGTTAGTTTTGGTTGCGGCCCCTGTGTCTACAGGGGCTTATTTTTTTGTATCACTCAGCGCTTTCTATTAATAAGTCGTAGCCGCCAGCTATTCGATAATACAAACCCGGCGAAGCACCCGGTAGCGTCTGCAACCATATCCCAGCCATCAAACGTACGCTCTGACGCCCAAAATTTCTGGACAAACTCCATAAGCACCCCATAAATGATGAAACTAGTGAAGATTTTAATCAACAATTTTTTGGAGGCGAGCTGCTTTGAAACGAATGGATAGGCAGTTAAAAAGGTTAATCCTCCAAACAAACCTATATGAACCCATTTATCGAAATAGATTTCATCAAGAAAATTTGCTTTAGGAATATCTGAGCCGGGAATAACGAGCAGGAAGGTGGTCATCACAAACCAAATGGCTGCGGGTATGAACGAGGTTAACCGGGGCTTCACTTTTTTGGGCAAATGTATACTAATAAATATTCAGCGTGCGACGGGGAAAGCTGACGTGCTTACACTTTGCCCATAACGTACATAGCGGTGACGGTTGGCGTGTTGCTGCCGCCGGCATTCTCGAGCGTGATGGCAAAGGCTTCGGCGTGGTCGATAACCTTCATCTTGCACAACCCCTCGCAATCTCCAACCATCCCGGCATTCACAGGTTTACCGTCTACGATCGCCCAAAGTTGGTATTGCTTTCCAGGCGGCGTCCTGGCCATTGAATTGGGATAGAGATACACCTCTTTAGTTTGGGTGTTCCAGAAAACGGTTGCGAGGTTTTGCTCTTTACCCGGCATTCCAGGCATTTTGATGCTGATCATCCGCGGATCTTCCATCAGTTTCAAACTTTGCTCGATGTTGTTCAGTCTCGATTCGTACACTTTATTGTCAGCTTGCAAGGTGTTTCGCTCATTGAGTAGCGCCTGGTATTTGTCGCTTGAATTCCTAAAGTTTGAATAGAAATAAAAATTCAATGCGGTGCTGGTGAGAAGTAAGATAATCGACGCTGCTGCCAAATATTTCCAATATGTATCCGTCCGACGTTTTTGATAAGGCGCGATGAAAGGTGTTGCGTCTTCAGGCCGGTTCGGTTTTTCTTTTTCCGACAAAATAAAATCATCCCTCAACGATGCATTCAAGAAAGTTTTTACCCGTGCTGGCGGGTCCACTGTATTTTCAAAAGCGTGCTTTTCCAGTGCAACCTCGAATTGATCGATTGCTTGTTTCAATTCAGGATGC
>DASQJI010000272.1:0-5070 GCA_035631175.1 Parafilimonas sp. | reverse complement strand
GTTTGCATCCAATCAAAAAACCAAATCCGCATTTGACAAAATAAAAGTAGACGCCGGTTATATTTCCGGCACTACAAGTTCAACAAGCGATATCCATATTTTCAAAGGCATCCCGTTTGGTGCGCCGCCTGTTGGTGAATTTCGTTGGAAAGAACCACAACCTGTACAACCATGGAGTGGCGTAAAGGTCTGTGACAAGTTTGGCCCGAGCCCAATGCAGGCAAAACCAGCGCCATTCAGTATGTGGTCGGAAGAGTTTCTAATACCGAAGGAGCCGATCAGTGAAGATTGTCTGTATCTCAATGTTTGGACAGGCGCACAATCAACGGAAGAAAAAAGACCTGTTCTTGTTTGGATCTATGGTGGCGGTTTTTCAAGCGGAGGAAGTGCTGTGCCTATTTATGACGGAGAGGCAATGGCTAAAAAAGGAATTGTGTTCGTCAGCATCAATTATCGTGTCGGCATATTTGGATTTTTCGCAACTCCGCAACTAACAAAAGAATCGGGCAGGAATGCATCGGGGAATTACGGACTGATGGACCAGGTTGCTGCTTTGAAATGGGTGCGAAAAAATATTGCAGCATTTGGCGGCGATCCAGGCAACGTTACGATTGCGGGACAATCGGCAGGTTCGATGAGCGTAAATTGTTTGGTCGCATCGCCACTCGCAAGAGATTTGTTTTCTAAAGCAATTGCAGAAAGCGGTGCAAGTTTCATGAGCGGAAATGCTTCATTACGAAAAGCAGAAGAAGACGGCGAAAAAATTATGCATTCATTGAATGCCTCGTCGCTCAGCGATCTTCGGAAATTGCCTGCCGATAGTCTGATGAAGCAAGCGCAGGGCTTCCGTGGACCGATCATCGATGGTTATGTTTTGCCTGATGCGATCGCAAACATTTTCTCGCGGGGCAAAGAAAATAAGGTGAGCCTGCTTACCGGCTGGAATCAAGACGAAGGATTGTTATTTGGTACTCTAAAAACAGCGGTAAATTTTCAAAAAGATGCAGAACAAAAATATGGCGCGAACGCGCAGCACTTTTTAAGATTTTACCCGGCTGCCAATGATTCGGAAGCGATGGTCTCTCAACTCGATCTTGCACGCGATCAAATTTTTGGGGTGCAGAATTATGCGTGGGCAAATATCGAGGCTGCCGGCGGAGCAACTGTGTATATGTATCGCTTTACACACATACCGCCTGCAACCGGGGAATACGCTAAGTATCGCGCATTTCACACTGCCGAAGTTCCGTATGCTTACGATAACTTACGATTTGTAAATCGTCCGTGGAAGAGCGAAGACTACGAGCTGGCAACGATCATGTCATCTTATTGGGCAAACTTTGCAAAAACGGGGGATCCAAACGGGCCGAATCTTCCGGTGTGGGAACGATATCATACAACACACAAAAAAATTATGGTTCTTGACGACAAGCCTCAAACAGCATCATTGCCTGATAACGAGCGATTGGATTTTCTGTATAAGTTAATGATTAAAAGTTGAAATCAATTCATGATACCTAAATTCCAACAATGAAAGCAATAGGCAACACACCGTTAATAAAACTCGAGCGCTTGTGTGAACCCGGTTCTGCGGAAATATTTGTGAAATACGAAGGCGCTAATGCAACGGGAAGTATGAAAGACCGCATGGCCCTTTCCATGGTTGAAGCAGCGGAAAAAAGAGGCCAGCTCAAGCCGGGTGGCAGAGTGATGGATTACACCGGCGGAAGCACCGGCAGCTCTCTTGCCATGGTGTGCGCCACCAAAGGATACAAGGCGCATTTCGTTTCGTCTGATGCTTTTGCGCAAGAGAAATTGCAAACCATGCGTGCATTCGGTGCGACCCTCGAGATATTTCCAAGTGAAAATGGCGGCATCACGGCAAAACTGATTGACTCGATGGTTGCGAGAGCGAGAGAGTTGAGCAAAGAACCCAATACCTTCTGGACCGATCAGTTCAACAATGTCGACAATCGAAATGCCTACCACAAAATGGCGAGAGAAATACTGCATGAGCTCAGCGATCACATCGACGAATTCATCATGGGCGTTGGAACGGGCGGATGTTTTTCGGGCAACGCAGAAGTGCTAAAGCATTCAATTCCTAATATCCATTGCATTGCTATTGAACCGTATCATGTGCGTGCACTTTCGGGAGGAGAGATATCCGGCAAACATAAATTGGAAGGCATTGGTGCCGGCTTTGTTCCGTCCATCTGCCGGCTTGACCTTGCGGATGAGATCATGGCGGTGAAAGACGAAGATGCATACGAAACCGCACGACGGCTGGCAAGAGAGGAAGGCATATTTGGAGGAACGACTTCCGGCGCAAATGTGTGGGCTGCGATTCAAAGAGCCAGAGTCATCGGAGCCGGGAAGAAGATCGTGACCGTTATCGTTGATTCCGGTTTGAAATATTTGAATGGAGATTTGTATAAATTATGAATCATACAAACTGCCTACGATGCAAGAAATATTCACGCAGTAAAGGATATACTGATGAACAAAGCCGGATTTGTGCCATTCATTCAATTCATCTTCAAAAAGGTTTCACCACAATTCCCTTTTTTCAACTTCATACGCCCGGTAATCTAACGGATAGATCCCTTCCATGATCAGCATCTCAGCCTTGATCGTGTCATCGTAAGCCAGGCGAATAAATTTTACAACCAGGCCATTTACTGAATTTGCATACTTCATTTTCTCCGCCTCTGAACCGATATCACTGCGCGTATCTGCTGTAAAGATCTTCCCCACCTCTGTTTCAGACGATGCGATCACCTTATTGTTTGACCGGAAGAAAGGAGGCGCGGATACTTCATGAACTAACTACTTTTTTTTCGAATAATTACTAGCCGGTGAAGTACATGTATACCGCTATGATCACCACAACCAATAAAACAGAAAAGATCACATCTTTCGTTGACCAGCTCGATCTTGTTTCTCTCCGGTCGTCTGCGGTTAAAGTTGAAAAAGTGAGGCCGGAGATTCTTGCGTAGTCGGGTGCTTTTGTTGCATAGCTAACGATTATAAAGACAAGAATACAGATCACCGTTATCAACAAACTGTAGTATTGAAAGAAAATATTATTTACGATCCACAGGAAAGAGCCTTGCTCATATGAAAACCCGTCGCCCAACTTTACAGGCGTATCGATAGCGAGGCGGAATAAGCCCATTAAAAATCCCGTGATCAATGTCGCGAGACATCCTTTTGCATTCAGGCGCTTCATGAATATGCCGAAAAAGAAAACAACAAATATTGGCGGCGCGAGATATGCCTGGATTCCCTGCAGGTAATCATACAAACCTTTTCCACCTTGTATCACAGGTATCCACATCAAGCCGATGATCACCATTACAACGGTTGCCACTCTTCCCACCCACACCAACTGGTGCTGGCTGGCATTCGGCCTAAAGCGTGAGTAGAAGTCCATCGTAAAGAGTGATGATGATGCATTGAAGACGCCGGCGAGTGCACTCATCAGCGCTGATAATAATCCTGCCACGACAATGCCTCTAACGCCTATCGGCAAAATATTTATCACCAGCAACGGAAACGCTTCCTGCGCGCGATCCCGGATCAAATGACCGCTCGCATCAAATAGTTCATTGTGAATGGCGACATTCGTTCCGCTTTTTGCCAACGCAAAACATATCATTCCGGGAATGATAAAAAGAAACACAGGTAAGAGCTTTAAAAACCCAGAGAATATTGACCCCTTTCTTGCTTGCGTTGCATTCTGTGCTCCGAGTACACGCTGGACAATATACTGGTCGGTGCACCAATACCACAAGCCGATGATGGGTGCACAAAACAACATGCCGAGCCACGGATAATTATCGTTGAAATACCATGCTTCTTTTCCTGCTTCTTTTACCGGTGCCCACGTTCCTTCGGAGCCGTGAGGCACAAGCGGTTTCCATAAATTGAACATTTCACTTCCGCATATTTCGCGCAGCTTGTCCCATCCTCCAAGTGCCTTCAATCCAAAATAGGTGATCATTAACGAGCCGATGATCTTGATGAATGTTTGCAATGTTTCGGTGTAAACTACGGCACGCAGCCCTCCAAGTATTGTATAGACACCGGTTAATATGATCAGTAAAACTGAACCTATCCAGAAACTATCCATTCCCCAAAGATGTACGTCGGGCAACAACACGCGGAACACTATGCCGCCCGCATAGATACCGACCGCGATTTTTGTGAGTATGTACGCAATAAGTGAGATTACCGAAAGCACCGTTCTAGCCTGGGGTGAAAATCTTCTTTCCAAAAATTCAGGCATCGTAAAAACTTTCGACCGCATGTAAAACGGGACCATCATCCAGCCGAGAACTAAGAGACACCACGCGTGCAATTCATAGTGTGCAAGTGCAACGCCGTCGGTGGCGCCTGAGCCTGCAAGTCCCACCAAATGCTCTGAACCGATGTTTGATGCAAAGATCGATGCACCAACAAGGAACCAGCCGAGGTGACGGCCGGCGAGAAAATAGTCTTCGGCAGAATCTTTTTTCTTTTTCGTCGACCACCAGGCGATGCCGGCCACTATTATAAAGTAAAACAGGATCTCGATCCAGTCAATTGCTTTTAGATAAGTCATGCTTGATATTTTGGTTTTGGAAGATGATTAGTGCATTACCTGTAATACATTTCATTCCACCGCAACTCATTCTTTAATTGATGAAGATTTGTATTTTTTCCGATGTGTACAAATTCAATTCCGGCCATGTTTGCGAAATCTTCCAAATGCTCCGATGTTAAGTTTTGGCTGTAGCATGTATGATGCGCACCGCCCGCATATATCCACGCCGTGCAACCGGTCTTCATATCAGGATACGGCTTCCACAGTACTCTGGCAACCGGCAATTTTGGAAGGTCATGTTGCGGCGCTACCGCTTCAACATCGTTCACGAGCATACGAAACCGGTTGCCCAGATCAATTATAGAAGCGTTAAGCGCAGGCCCCGCCGCTACATTGAAAACTAATCTCACAGGATCGGCTTTTCCGCCAATGCCCAACGGATGAATTTCGCAACGCGGTTTTCCGTCAGCAATACTTTCACA
>DASQJI010000271.1:0-8241 GCA_035631175.1 Parafilimonas sp. | reverse complement strand
GCCTACGCTGAAATTACTCGCGTATAGAAACGTTCCGTTTTTCGCGTTGCAATAGTTCACTACTTCATCCCACCTTTGTAACCATCCGGTGGTTCCGCATACAACGGGGATATTTGCATCGAAACATTTTTTTATGTTGTCCACCGCGCTTTCAGGGTTTGTAAACTCTATTGCAACATCAGCCGGCGCGAGACTTTCTGTTGTAAATGCATCCTTATTTGAAGAAGAGATCTTTAATGCAACGGCGTCGCCTTTGTCAATAGCGGTCTCTTCGATGGCTTTGCCCATCTTTCCATACCCAATCAGCGCTATTTTCATAAATTTCTCCTGGATGCAGTAAATATACAGGCAAGTGTCAAAATAAAAAACCTTCGCGGCTTTTTGCGAAGGTTCTGAAAAAGAAATTTGCCAGGCAGTTGTTATCCAGGTAACAGCGCAGTAACAACGGCTTCACGTTCCCGACAAGTCCATTGAGATAACGACCCGGCATCATTAAAACGAAGACGGGAGAAGACTTTTAGATGGCGACCGGAATGTAAGCAACATCGACAAGGAAGAGCTTTTTCCATCGAAGTTCGGCTCGAGGTGGAGGCTGAGATCATTGCCGATATCGTAGTCTTTTAGATGTGCAGAAACTGTTGCGTCAGCAACATTCAATCCCCACACAAGGAGAAAGAATAACGCCGAATAATCCCTGTTCTTCCTGAACACATTTCGGTAATACTGCATCGATTCTGCGGAAAGCCCCTTCAATTGGTCATGGATCTGCGAAGTGTCGCCGCCGTTGACCAAAATATTATAAGCATCTTTTGTTCGCTGGTACCATGTGTTGTTGTAGACGAAGAGACTTGCAGGCACCGCCAGTGCCCCATACACGATAGGGATTTTCCAGATCTGGTGATTATATGCCTGGCCCCAACCTGGTAAAATGGCTGAACGACGAGTTGCTTTTCGCGGGTCGTGATGCACTGTTGACAGAGAATCATTTTTTGCAAGCTTAACACTTGCGGAATCTTTCTGTGGCTTCAGCGTATCAAGGAGGATCTCCTTCCCGTTATTAACTTTAGTACTACTATCTTGTTGTGCGGAGGCGCGCAAAGAGGCGACGGAAAACACCAATATAAAAAAATACGATAGACGCATTGTTTAATCTGCCTGCACATTCATCAACTCCAGAATTTTATTCAACTCTTCAGGTGAATAATATTCAATGGTAATGCTGCCTTTGCCAGTTGAATTATGATGCAGCAATACTTTTGTTGAGAAATAGGACGCTAAATTATTTTCAATGCGCTTATAAGCCTCGTGTACACCCGGTTTTGGTGAAGATTTAACAGCGTTGACATGACCACGATAAAGCCTGCGTACCAGTTCTTCGGTTTGGCGAACGCTTAGCTGTTTGTTTTTAATCTCATTGTAAACATAGATCTGCTTATCGACGGTATCAATGTTGATCAATGCGCGCGCGTGGCCCATACTCAAATTTCCATTTCGTACGGCAAGTTGGATATCGGGCGGAAGCTTTAAGAGTCGTATATAGTTTGTGATCGTGCTTCTTTCTTTGCCCATACGTTCAGCTACCTGCTCCTGCGTATAATTCAATTCGTCCATCATGCGCCTGTAGCTTAAGCCAATTTCGATGGCATTAAGGTCTTCGCGCTGCAGATTTTCAAGCAGAGCCAACTCAAGAAGTTCTCTGTCATTTGCCTGCCGTATGTAAACAGGCACATCTTTCAGGCCAGCCATCCTTGCCGCTCTCAGCCGGCGCTCACCTGCGATCAGTTGGTATTTTCCATCGGAGAGTTTTGAAACAGTCAAAGGTTGAACGATATCAAACTCTTTCATTGAAGCGGCCAGTTCCTGCAACGCTTCTTCGTTATAGTCACGGCGTGGATTTTTCGGATTAGGCAATATTGCTTCGAGGGGTATACGCGAAATATGCGTCACTGCTTCAACAACATCGGTCTTCAAACCCGTCATCGTCTTGAAATCGGAATCTATATGTTGAAGTAATGAACGTATTCCTTTACCAAGCGCTTCTTTGTTTTGTTCTTTTTGTTTCACCATGTCAAAAGTTTACACGTTTACCGGTTTCGTTTACGAGATGCACGTGGCGCGAGTTGATCTATTCGAGGATCTTTTCCTCGTTGGTCATCTTCGTCATATTGTTTTTTTGCAGCACTTCCTTTGCCATGTTCAAATAGTTTACGGCACCCTTGCAATCTGAATCATACAAGATCACAGGCTTGCCAAAACTTGGTGCTTCACTTAATTTGCTGTTGCGATGAATGATCGTTGTGAAGACCATGTCTTCAAAGTGCCGCCTCACTTCATTCACTACCTGGTTACATAAACGCAAACGGCCATCGTACATTGTCATTAGGATACCCTCAATTTGTAATTCTGTATTCAGCCGGCTTTGCACGATCTTTATTGTGTTCAATAATTTGCCCAGTCCTTCGAGCGCAAAGAACTCACACTGCACCGGAATTACAACACTGTTCGATGCAACCAGAGCATTTACCGTTATCAATCCGAGAGAAGGAGAGCAGTCGATCACGATCACTTCGTATTCATCGCGGATCGGTTCGAGAATATGTTTCAATACAAGCTCGCGGTTTGGATAATTGATCATTTCTATCTCGGCGCCCACAAGGTCAATGTGCGAAGGAATGATATCCAGGTTTGGTACATCCGTTTTCAGGATCACGTCAGCAGCTTCGAGGTTGTTCACCATGCAGTCATAAAGGCTTGTCGTAATGTTGTGCAGATCGAAGCCAATGCCTGTGGTGCTGTTCGCCTGTGGGTCGGCGTCTACAAGCAATGTTTTGAATTCAAGAACTGCAAGGCTTGCAGCCAGGTTGATGGCTGTGGTTGTTTTGCCAACGCCGCCTTTTTGATTTGCAACTCCGATTATTCTTGCCATGACACCTCAAGCCCTCAGGTTAATTAAATCTGTTTACTAATATTGCAATGGTTAAACCGTTATCGTTTCGCCCGCAGCCGGCAACAGCAATTGTTTGCCTGCCTTCTCAAAATCTGAAACTGCTTTCTCTTTGTCGATCTTTATCAGGTCGAATGTATTATAATGAATGCCGACGATCTTGTTGCATTGGATGAAATCAGATGCAATGATCGCATCGGCGGGATCCATCGTAAAATTGCCGCCAATGGGTAATAACGCAAAGTCAAGCTTTGTCCATCGGGGAATTAACTGCATGTCCATCGTTAATGCGGTGTCGCCGGCGAAATAAAAATTTCCTTCTGCTGTCGCAAACACAAAACCCATCGGGTTACCCGCATAACTGCCGTCGGGAAATGAAGATGAATGGATCGCATTGACGCCACGTACACTGCCAAACTCAAATTCTATAGGCGCTCCATGGTTCATTGGGTGTGCGTTCTCTATTCCGTTTTTCTCCAGCCACCCTGCAACCTCTGCGGCTCCAACGCATTTTGCACCTGTGCGTTTCGCGATGTTAATTACATCAGCCGTATGGTCGCCGTGTCCGTGCGAGATGAAAATATAATCCGCCTCTACACTATTCACGTCAATTTCTTTTGCAAGCGGGTTATGCGTGATGAATGGATCAAACAATATCTTTTTGCCTTTTATTTCAACAGAGAACGCCGATTGTCCGTAATACGTCAGTCTCATAACCTCAAATTGTATTGAAAGGGCACAAAAATAATTTTTTAAGCCTTCAAGTTTCAACAATATTACCTTTTTGCGGTTAGTACGATGGATTTTTTATCAACATCTTATTAGCAGTGGTTGCGCTGCCGTTGGAATTTGCTATTGCATTTCGCCCGGCGATCTTACCGGACATATTGCAGCCACGAGTTGCGAATGTATTTACGTGCATCTTTTTAAATAATCGGTTAGCAGGTAAGCGGTATAGTATTTACTTTGTAAAATTTTTTATGAGAAACTGGAGCGGGTGGTGGATCGTTATCGTCATTCTTCTGATCGTAGATTGGTACGTGTTCAACGCGATAAGATTTCTTTCCCACAACACGAGCGATCGGTCGCGCATCGCAATTTTCTCCGGCTATTGGCTGGTGTCGCTGCTTGCTGTGACCTTTATACTGTTGTTTCCCTATGTGCAGTTTCTCCAGGCGAATGCACTTCTAAGAAATTATGTATTTGCGATCATCGTAGGTTTATTCTTCGCAAAGCTTATTGCCTGCGTATTTTTTCTGCTGGATGATATCCGCCGCCTTATTGTTTGGCTGATGTCGAAATTGTTTCCAAGGACCGGTGTAGACTTTACCCACGAAACAAATTATATAAGCCGCTCTAATTTTTTGAGCTGGCTCGGCTTTATTTTGGGCGGAGGTTTATTTGCTACTTTGGTATATGGATTCTCGAATAAATACAATTACCAGGTCAGAAAAATAAAATTTGCATTTGAAAATCTACCGGCTTCTTTCAAAGGAATGAAGATCGTGCAGATCAGCGATATACACAGCGGTAGTTTTACCGATAAATCGGCTGTTGCGCGTGGTGTGGACCTTGTATTGAAACAGGATGCAGACCTGGTCTTATTCACCGGTGATCTCGTGAATGACCGCGCGGACGAGATGCACAATTACATGGACTTATTTAGTAAGGTGCGGGCACCCATGGGGGTGTATAGCACATTGGGCAATCATGATTATGGCGATTATGTTTCGTGGCCAAGTGAGCGTGCGAAAAAAGAAAACCTGGAGAAATTGAAGCAGACACATGGCGAACTTGGTTGGCGTCTTCTCATGAATGAGCACGTGGTACTCGAAAAAAATGGCGAGCGGATCGCATTGATCGGCATTGAGAACTGGAGCGCATTTGGACGTTTCCCCAAATATGGTAGAATGGATCTTGCCTATCCGGGCAGCGAGAAATATTCTTTCAAGATCTTAATGAGTCATGACCCGAGTCACTGGGATGCAGAGGTACGGCCAAAATATCCTGACATTGACCTGATGCTCGCAGGACACACACACGGAATGCAGTTCGGCGTAGAAAATCCATATTTCAAGTGGAGCCCTGTTCAATGGTTTTATAAAGAATGGGCAGGCCTTTATGAAAACGGAAAACAAAAATTATACGTGAATCGCGGTTATGGCTTCATCGGTTATCCGGGAAGAGTGGGCATACTACCCGAAATAACGGTGATTGAGTTAACATGAAACCTTCGTCTCTATACAATAGTCACTACCTCGGACCAATTAGACAAATGATTATCGTCTTTGCCGGAGTGGATTATTAAAAGATAGTTCCGGCGAGACAGGTGTTCGAGCATACTCACCAACATTGTCATGCTAAAAAAAATTGCATCATTTCAGGAATCAAGAATTTGTTTGAAGAACGAGGAGCATGCTATTGGACAAGCGGTTGATTTAACAATTTCTTGCTCACCATTACTTTTACCTTCACCGCGTTTTAAAAGGATGGCATGAACAGAGTTTTATTGGTTTTAAATGTGGTTTTGTTGTTGGCATTGGCGTATTTGTATTATGCTTTTTTCACGGAAGTGCGGGATCCTCAACCTCGTCACGCGCAAACTGATTCGACTGCGAAGACAAACATCAAAATAGCCTTCTTCGATTTTGATACGCTGGTGAAAAAATATGAGTATGCGAAAGAGATAAACGAGTACCTGCAGGGCAAGAACAACGCGATGGAAGCTAAATTGGACAGGCTAAAAAAAGATTTCTCCAGCAAGTTGAACGATTATCAAAAACGCGGTGCAAGCCTTTCCCAAATGGAACAAACGCAAATGCAGGATGAACTCGGCCGCATGCAAAATAATTTAGATCAGCAGCAGCAGAGCCTGGGCCAGGAAATGCAAAGCGAGTACACGCAAAAGATGTTTGACCTTAAAACAAAAGTCCAGAATTTTTTGAAGACATACGCTCAGCAAAAAGGCTATGAATATGTATTTGCTACCAGTAGCGATGAAAATCTGATTTTTTACAAAGACTCAGTGCGAAATATTACAAGCGATATCGTAGCACAACTGAATCAACAATACCAGGAAACAAAAAAGAAATAGGGGACCGGCTGCCTCAAAATGTTTCATACATAATTCCCTATCTTCAAATCCCGTTTCGAGCGGGATTTTTAATGCCTTGCAGATTCCTCGCTGTCATTCGAAATGACGACGGTGCCATCACTTTGACGAGAGATCTGCGATGCAACAACAAACTACATTATGAGTGAAACAACAACTTCGTTCAAACCAACGTTGAGCCTTGTAGATGCAACGATGGTAGTCGCAGGCAGCATGATTGGTTCAGGTATTTTTATCGTGAGCGCTGACATCACGCGAAACGTTGGTAGTGCAGGCTGGCTTATCGCAGTTTGGGCAATCACCGGGTTCATGACGATAACCGCAGCTGTGAGCTACGGAGAATTGAGCGGCATGTATCCAAAGGCCGGCGGACAATATGTTTTTTTGAAAGAAGCCTTTAATCCACTTGCTGGTTTTTTGTACGGATGGAGTTTGTTTGCTGTGATTCAAACCGCAACGATCGCGGCGGTTGCAGTAGCGTTCAGCAAATTCACGGCATATTTAATACCGCAGGTCGGAGAATCAAATATTTTGCTCGATCTCGCGTTTGTAAAAGTTTCAGCGGCCCAAGTACTCGCTATCGCGCTTATCGTCTTTCTCACTTACATTAATACGAAAGGCATTAAAGGCGGCAAACTTATTCAAACCACATTTACATCGGCCAAATTGTTATCATTGCTTGGACTTACGCTGTTCGGCTTCCTGCTTGTCAAAAATAATTTCTGGCATGAGAACTGGACCACCGGCTTCAATGCGATGCGCACTCGAACAATGCCTGAGGGCGGCGTCGCTTTATGGGAACCAATAAGAGGCGGCGTGTTGATAGGGGCAGTTGCTGTCGCCATGGTTGGATCGATCTTTAGCAGTGATGCATGGAACAATGTAACATTCATTGCGGGTGAAATAAAAAATCCAAAGCGCAACATTGGATTAAGTTTATTTCTCGGCACGCTTATCGTAACCATCATCTACATTTCAGCTAACCTGATGTACCTGTACACACTGCCGTTGGATCAAATTGCATTCGCGCAAAATGATCGCGTTGCGATTCCGGCTGCAAATCACATTTTCGGAAGCGCCGGCACAATTGTAATTGCTGTGATGATCATGGTATCTACATTTGGCTGCGACAACGGACTTATACTCGCGGGGGCACGTGTTTACTATACTATGGCAACTGATGGTTTGTTTTTTAAGAAGACGGCCGTATTAAACAAACATGCTGTGCCCGGATTTGCTCTTTGGATACAATGCATCGTGGCATCCCTTCTTTGTCTGAGCGGGAAATATGGCGACCTGCTTACGATGGTTTCATTCGTCGTGGTCATATTTTATGTGCTTACTATCATAGGCATTTTTGTGCTGCGAAAAAAGCGTCCTGAAATACCAAGGCCGTATAAGGCATTTGCCTTCCCGGTTTTGCCTGTGCTGTATATTATTTTAGCTTTGGCCTTTTGTATCGGTTTGGTCTGGACCTCGCCAAAATATTCATTGTGGGGATTGGCAATCATGCTGATCGGTATCCCACTTTATTTTGTGGCGATCAGCTCAAAAAAATCCAGCTAATAATATGACAAACTTCGAAAGTTTATTTAAGGACTTTTCTTCATTACGTGTAGGTGTGGTTGGCGATGTTATGCTCGACACCTATTGGTGGGGAAATGTTGAGCGTATTTCCCCGGAGGCTCCCGTACCTATCGTTGCATTGCATCACCGGGAACAAAGGATCGGCGGTGCCGGCAATGTCGCTTTAAACGCAGTTTCATTGGGGGCCGAAACAAGCGTGTTCAGTGTTACAGGCGATGATGCCGATTCAAATATTTTAAATGGTTTGTTGAACAAGCATCACATTAATACCAGGTATTTGGTGAAGAGCAGCGACCGCATCACAACAAATAAGATCCGGGTGATGAGCCGCAATCAGCAAATGCTGCGAATTGACTCAGAGATCGTAAACAATATTTCGAGTCAGGATGAGCAGCAGTTATTTGACAATTTTTCCGGTTACGTCCAGGACACTGCTCCGTCTGTTGTGATCTTCGAAGATTATAATAAGGGCGTTCTTACACCGACTCTTATACAGTCAATGATCCAACTGTGCAAGAAGCATGAAATCGTTACCGCCGTTGATCCGAAACGAAAGAATTTCTTTTTGTATGAACATGTTGACATCTTTAAACCGAAC
>DASQJI010000270.1:0-9018 GCA_035631175.1 Parafilimonas sp. | reverse complement strand
TGCCAACTACTCCCTTCTCCGCCTGCGGAGAAGGGCTGGGGTTGAGGACCCTCCCGGCTCCCGCATATTTTTTGCTCCAGTACGCATCGTTGAGATCTGTGATTGTTACACCGCCACTTGTTGAAGCATGCACGAATTTGTAGTTGCCCACATAAAGGCCAACGTGAGAAATATAATTGCCCGTTCTAAAAAAAACGAGGTCACCTTCTTTTAACTCGGTATCATCTATATGCGTGGAAAAATTGTATTGTTCATGTGCCGTACGCGGAATTTGTACACCATATACGCTGCGCTCCATTGTTTGTGTGAATGCAGAACAATCAATACAATGTTCATCATCACCGCCCATGCAATAACGTGTTCCCCACCAATGGTCGATCTGTTGCAACAACGGAAGATTGTTTAATTGCTCTACAGGCATGTCGGTCATGATCGCATATTTGATCTGAAGCCAATCAGCCTTTTCGATATTAAAAGATGAGGAATTCCCGGCATATTTATTACTGCCAGGCTGCGTTGATTTACCCGCTTTATAATCAGCAGTTTTTTGATCGCCGGGTGTCATACTTACACCATCAATAAATTGCGAATTCTTTTTCCGGCTGGCGGTCGGTTGATCAGCATCTTTTTTTGAGGCAAGTTGTAAGCTTTTACAACTGCTCAGCAATAGCAACAGGCAAAGCGTTTGTACAAATCGTGAGTTCATTAGACGTTTGCTGTGAGAAATCTTTTGCTAAGAACGGAAATTTTTTACTAAAATTTTAAACATTATGTAAAATGTGGAAAAGGCAAACGCGTCCTGTGATGAAGATTGCTGAAATTTGAGCGTTGTCTGGAAGTTGACAGTTGACAGTTGACAGATGACAGGCATCTTGATTCAACGTGCCAATCAAAATTGTAAATCGTAAATTATAAATGGTTCTGAAAATAGAGCGTTGTTCCAAACAAGTGGACAGTTGACAGTTCGCAATTGACAGACACTTTGAAATTCAACGTCTCAATAAAAATTGTAAATCGCAAATCTTAAATCGTAAATGCTCTTCTCTCATCTCCACGTACACACGCAATATTCTCTCCTCGATGGCGCCGCCTCAATTGAGAGCCTGTATAAAAAGGCTGCGAAATATGGAATGCCCGCTGTTGCCATCACCGACCACGGCAATATGTTTGGTGCATTCGAATTCGTAAAACAAGCATGGAACAATACACGTGTCGTTGGTGTGGATGCGAATGGTAAAGAAATAAAAGAACCCGTTATAAAACCGATCGTCGGCTGTGAGTTTTATGTAGTAGCAGACCGGCACAGAAAAACTTTTTCTAAGGAACAGAAAGACGATCGGTATCACCAGGTGCTGCTTGCAAAAAACAGGGCCGGTTACCAGAACCTGATCAAGCTCACATCACTAGGCTTCATTGAGGGATATTACAGCAAGTACCCGCGAATAGACAAAGAACTTATCGAAAAATATCATGAAGGCATCATTGCAACCACATGCTGCATCGGTGCGTATGTACCGCAGACGATCTTGCATAAAAGCGAAGCCGAAGCGGAAAAAGAATTTGAATGGTGGTATAATTTATTTGGTGATGATTATTTTATTGAGCTGCAGCGTCACAATATCATCGAGCAGGAAAAGATAAATTCGACACTACTGAAGTTTGCGAAAAAATATAATGTGCCGGTCATTGCAACAAATGATAGTCATTATACCGAAAAGGAAGATTACAACGCACACGATATCCTGCTTTGCATCAACACAGGTGAAAAGCAAAGTACGCCGGGCTATGACGACTTTGTAAATGATGACATTCATTTAAAGAACCGCAGGTTTAAATTTCCAAACGACCAGTTCTACTTTAAGTCGCCGGAAGAAATGTTACAAACCTTTGATGATCTTCCGCACGCGCTTGATAATACCAACATCATCGTTGATCGTATTGAAACTCTCGATCTGAAAAAAGATATTCTTCTTCCGGCATTCCCCGTACCGAAAGCATTTCAAACAAGCGACGACAGCAACATCAACCAATGGAACTACCTGCACCATCTTACATACGAGGGCGCACGTGAACGCTATGGAGAGATCAGCGAAGAACTTCGCGAACGCCTCGACTTTGAATTGTTCACGATCAAGACCATGGGATTCGCCGGATATTTTTTGATCGTGAGCGATTTTATTAAGGTCGGAAGAGAACGCGGTGTGTTTATTGGCCCGGGACGCGGCTCGGCCGCCGGAAGTGTGGTGGCATACTCCATCGGCATAACTAATATCGACCCGATAAAATACAACCTGCTATTCGAAAGATTCTTAAATCCTGACCGCAAAACGATGCCGGATATTGATACTGATTTTGATGACGAGGGCAGGCAAAAAGTAATAGACTACGTTGTTGAAAAATATGGGAAGCACCAGGTCGCTCAGATCATTACTTACGGTACGATGGCTGCTAAGATGAGTATTAAGGATGTAGCGCGTGTGATGGATCTTCCTTTACCGGAAAGCAACGCGTTGACGAAGATGGTGCCGGAGCGCATCGGTACCTCACTTAAACATATTTTGCATGCACCATTCACAACAAAAGAAGCCAAAGCGGAGGATTCAACGGATATCTCGTTAGAGGAAAGAGGTTATGGTCCGGATGAAATTGAAAACCTCCGCAAACTCCGGGATATCTACAAAAGTGGCGACATGCGCGCCCAGGTGTTAAAAGAAGCGGAACGACTGGAAGGCGGCGTTCGCAACACCGGTATTCATGCAGCAGGTGTGATCATCGCACCAAGAGATCTTACGGAATTAATTCCTGTTGCCACATCAAAGGATTCAGATCTTTGGGTTACACAAATCGAAGGAAGCACTATCGAAGAAGCTGGTGTGTTAAAGATGGATTTTCTTGGATTGAAAACATTGTCCATTTTAAAAACCGCTCTTGAGATCATCAACGAAAATCATGGCATCAACATAGACCTCGACACCCTTCCCCTTGATGATCAAAAAACTTTCGAATTATACCAACGTGGGGAAACAAACGGCACGTTCCAGTTTGAAAGTGCGGGCATGCAAAAATATTTGCGTGAACTAAAGCCGGACCAGTTCGGCGATCTCATCGCGATGAATGCGCTCTATCGTCCCGGGCCTATGGCTTACATCCCGCACTATGTCGCACGGAAGCATGGACGGGAAGCAGTGAGCTATGATCTTCCCGAAATGCAGGAGCACCTCGAAGAAACCTATGGCATCACTGTTTACCAGGAACAGGTGATGCTGCTTTCGCAAAAGCTTGCCGGCTTCACGAAGGGACAGGCAGATGTGTTGCGTAAAGCGATGGGGAAGAAAGACCGGAAGACGCTTGACAAAATGAAGGACAGCTTTATTCAAGGTGCAGCGGCTAAAGAATTTTCGAAAGAGGTCCTTGAAAAGATCTGGCACGACTGGGAAGCATTTGCTCAATACGCATTCAACAAATCACATTCTACCTGTTATGCGCTGGTCGCGTACCAGACCGCTTACCTGAAAGCGCATTACCCGGGTGAGTATATGTCTGCCGTGCTTAATCACGCGGGCAGTATTGATAAGATCACGTTTTATATGGAGGAATGCAAACGCATGGGATTGAAGGTGCTTGGCCCCGACATAAATGAATCGCTGAAAGGTTTCGCGGTGAATGCAAAGGGCGAGATACGTTTTGGCCTCGGCGGATTGAAAGGTGTTGGTGAAGCTGCGATCGAAAGCATCATTGCAGAAAGAAAAAATAACGGCGCGTACAAAAATGTTTTTGATTTCATCAAGCGCGTTAACCAAAGAACTGTGAATAAGAAATCAATCGAAAGCCTTGCTAATTCTGGTGCGTTCGATTGTTTTCCTGAGCATCATCGTGCACAATATTTCTTTGCGCACACGAATGACAATGTAACCGGCATCGAGCGCATTATCCGCTTTGGAAATTTATTTCAGAGCAACAAACTCTCCGGCACGAATAATTTGTTTGGCGATTCTATTTTGCCGGAGATCGCCCCGCCATTTTTGCCAAAATGCAATGAATGGACTTTGACTGAAAAGCTTGAACGTGAAAAAGAAATTACCGGCATCTTCATCAGCGGCCATCCGTTAGATCATTTCAAATTTGAGCTTCGATATTACGGGATCATGAACCTTGCTGATTTCAATGATATCAAGGAATCGCTCACTCTTGCTTCCGCAAACAAGGACAAGAATTTGCGCATTGCGGGTTTGGTGATCGATGCACAGCACCGGATCTCGCGCAATGGAAAAAATTTTGGATCGATGACCATCGAAGATTTTAGTGGCAAAACGGAATTGATGTTGTGGAGTGATGAATATGTAAAATTCAAGAACTATCTGGAAAAAGGAAACAATTTGTTGATCTCAGGAACTTTTCGTCAACGATACAACGGCGATGACTATGAATTCAAAGCCACCTCAATTAACCTGTTGGAAACAGCAAAGGTGAATTTGACAAAGCAGCTCGAAATCGCTGTCGAGCCTGCGTCTCTCACATCTGAGTTCGTAAATTTTTTGAGCAATAATGTGCGTTCTAATCCTGGAAAGTCGTCGCTCAAATTCCGCATCAAGGAGCCGCAGGAAAATTTGGAGGTCATTTTAAGCAGCACCGAAAAAGGCTTTGCCATGAATGAGGAACTGGCGGACTTTTTATTAGACAATCCAGACGTGGAAGTGAATGTGGGGTTGGTTAATTAGCCAATATGGTAATTTGAAAATCTTGAAAATGGTGCCTCCGGTAGAATGAATGGCGCCGGCAACTATTCCAGTTTTTGTCATGCAGATATTTTAATGAGTGAACGTAGAAACGCTTCGTGAATATTGCCTCGCAAAAAGATCCGTTACCGAAGGATTTCCTTTCGGCGAAACCGTATTGGTTTTTAAGGTGATGGACAAGATCTTTCTATTGGTGTCCCTCGATGCAAGCCCTTTGCAGTTCAATGCAAAATGCGAACCTTCAAAAGCGATCGAATTACGTGAAGAATATAGCGCCATTGAGCCGGGCTATCACATGAACAAACAACACTGGAACACCGTTATTGTCGATGGCACGGTTCCCGTTAAGCTGCTCAAACAAATGATCGATGATTCTTACGATCTTGTTGTACAGTCGTTGCCAAAAAAATTACGGGAAGGATTATTGAAGTAGTGCACACTGAAGCTTGCAAATGCGGATCATTTCACCACTGTCGTTTACTTCAGGACAAAGATTTAGCTTGTGCAACAATTCAAACATACTTTTAGGTCGTATCTTTCGTTAAGAATCACGGATAATAATTTCCCTTTTGAAGTGACGATGAGAGCCGCTTTCTTAATATTTCTTTCCTCATTCGTTCTCGGTGCAGGTGCTCAAACCCGTCTCGATCCGGATTTCGCGAGGCCACCGGATGATTCTCTGCCGTTAACAAAAAAACATCCGGTAATTAAACCGGCAACAATAGCTGCCGGTTACGTGGCTATTACATGTTTAGCATACCGTTACGGCGACGAAGAAGTGGAAGAGTTCAGTCAAGCCAATCAAAATAAAGTTGTCTACAGCGGATTTCAAACGGTTGGCTACCTGGGTCTTGGAAATGCAAGCATCGCGATAACGGTCGGCACAGGAATTACTGCAATGGTTACACAGAACGAACGATTAAAAAAAGCAACGCTGCTCTTAATAGGCGGACATTTAATCAATGATGTTGTAACAAACGAGCTAAAAGTAAGTTTCCAGCGACACAGACCTAACACCGGCGATCCATACAACACGTTTGACTGGCGGGAAGGATCAAAAGCGAATGAATCATTTGCGTCTTCGCACACTTCAAATGCGTTTACAACCGCTACTGTTTTTGCGCTCTGTTTCCCAAACAAGAAATGGGTGCCGATAGCAGCGTATTCCACTGCTTCACTTGTTGGCTTATCCAGGATATATCAAAATGCTCATTGGACATCCGATGTGCTTGTTGGCGCTGCAGTTGGTTTCTTAAGTGCACATGCGATGAACAAGCTTTACAATTTGGCGGGTAAGAGACTTACTTTTCTTCCTGATGTGGAAAATTCGCATTTCGGCGCTGCGGTTGTTTATACGTTGAAATGAAAACATTGAACGAGTCACCTCGTAACGGGTTCATGCAGGTACAACCAGGTTGCAGACATACACTTGTGATTGTCCATCCGGCATTACAAGAGTCATTCATTCAAAGTTTATTGTTCGCGCTCATTCTGACTTCACTGCCGGTCAAAAGAATAGGCGTTTGATGCACATCGGCGCAGCATCGGATCATTTTCAGTGTTTATAAAAAATCGATCTTATCTTTAATCGATCTTATCTTTAGCTTTCATAAATATTTCTTCATCATAAAGAGAAAATGCTTTGTTTCGTTTTTTGACAGCCCGGTTTCGACGAGATTTTTTCACAACAAAGCAATATGACTAAAACCGTTTGTTCATTCAGCGCAATCCTTTTTTTACTTGTTTTTTTTACATCCCTTCAACACCTGTCTGCACAGTCAACGACTCCTTCCGGATTAGTGTACACAATTTTTCCGGGTAGTGGTGGCGAAAAGGCAAAGGCAGGAGACTTTGTCAAGTTTAATTTGAAGTACACAATTGGCGACAAAGACACCGTTCTTCAGTCAACATTTGGTAAGATCCCTGAATACTCCGCAGTGGATACAGGCAAAGACAGTGAATTCTCGTTCATGGAAATAATTCCAAAATTAAGTGCGGGAGACAGCGCCGAAATTATGATCAGTGTGGACTCTTTAAAAAATAGAAACATAATTGCTGATTATGATTTGATCTTTACGAAAGGAAGCAATCTTAAGTGTCGATTAAGACTAATGCAAATATTTAAATTAGAAAGTGATGTGGATTCAGACTACCGAAAGGAACTTGAACGGGAAAAGAGCAGGGAAATAAAAGATATAGAAATATATATCAAGGGAAAGGGCATCAAAGCTGTGCAAAAAACAAAAAACGGTGCTTATGTTCTGGTCGAGAATCCGGGTGATATAACGCTTAAAGCTGATTCGGGTAAAGTTGCCACAATAAAGTATAAGGGGTATTTTTTTGACGGAACAGTTTTCGACACAAATATGGATAGTTCAACAGGCAGTGCAGAACCAATCGAAGTTCCTGTAGGCAATGGAAAAGTTATGCAGGGATGGGACGAGGCGTTACCGTATTTTGGCAAAGGCGGCAAAGGGAAAATCTTTATTCCTGCAATGCTCGCCTATGGACCGCAGGGAAGCGCTCCTGTGATCCCGCCTTATTCCAACCTGATATTTGACATTCAAATCCTCGATGTAAAGGATGAGTCTCCGAGTGACAGTGATCAATAAACTTAACGAAAGAGTTTTTTGGTGACGGACGCCGACAGGCACGCAATTAAATAAAACAAAAAGTAAGACATCCAGGATTCTCAACATCCTGCACGTTCTAAAGAGTGTTCGATGGAAATCATGCTATCTTTAACCTGCTCAATACTTGCTCATGAAAAGAATAATAATCGTTTGTTTCGTTTTTTTAACCGTGATCCGTTCGTTCTCACAAGAAGATTACTCCAAACATCCAAACACTTCATCGGACGGCTGGACAAATCTTTTTAATGATGATCTCTCGAATGCCATCTACGATAAAGATGTTTGGACCGTAACAGGCGGCGTGCTGACTGCTTCTAAAGACGATGCCATCTGGAGTGAAAAGGCATACGATAATTTTGTTCTCGATCTTGAATTTAAAAACGCAGAGGGGACAAACAGCGGTGTTATCGTGCATGCGACCGACATCAAAGAATGGATACCGCATTCCGTGGAGATCCAGATCGCTGACGATTATTCCGACGAATGGAGCAAGGCCTCTCCCACCTGGCAATGTGCCGCAATATTCGGGCACCAGGCTGCAACAAAACGAACCGTAAAAAAACCAGGCGAATGGAATCACTATACGATCACTTGCAAAGGCACAAAAATTTGGGTCGTACTAAACGGTGAACTGGTAAATGAATGCGACATGAGTTTGTACACATCAGCGAAAACAAATCCTGATGGAACCGAAATCCCAGCGTGGCTCAGTAACCCGATGGCAACACTACAACTCCATGGGCACATCGGTTTCCAGGGAAAGCATGCGGGTGCTCCCATCTGGTTCAGGAATATCAAGATCAGGGAATTGAACTAAGGTGTTCGATCGTTGGCCAGGATTCAATTAAGAAATGAACCGAAAAATACTCTATCTCTTCAACCCAATATCCGGTACAACAAGAAAGGATGCGCTGCTCAACAAAATTGAAGCCGCAACAAAAGCAAGGAACTTTCAATTCGAATTTATCAAGACAAATTCGAGCGGCGATTACGAATTGCTGAAAAGGAAAATCAAAGCTGAAAAATTTACCGATGTTGTCATCATCGGTGGAGATGGCACTGTGAACCAGGTGACGGCCGCGCTTCGCGGATGTGCGGTAAGATTCGGGATCATACCGCGCGGCAGTGGCAACGGGCTTGCCTTTACAGCGGGGATCCGTAAAAACCTGGCGCAAGCGCTCGAAATAATCTTTAAGGGCGACTCAAAACCGATCGATGCATATATGGTGAACGATCACTACGCGTGCATGCTTTGTGGCCTGGGCCTGGATGCATCGGTCGCCGAAAAGTTTTCCATGCAGCGAAGACGCGGACTCGTAACCTATACCCAACAAAGTGTCATTCAGTTTTTCCAGGCGTCGCCGTACCGGTTTGAGATGGTTCTCGGCGATTTCTCTTTTTTCACCGACGCGTATTTCATCAGCATAGCCAACAGCAACCAGTTCGGCAACAATGTGACGATCGCACCGCAGGCGAGCCTTAGCGACGGTTTGCTTGACATTGTCGTTGTCCAGGGAATGAGCAAGGTTATGTTACCATTGGCCGTTCTCAGGCAAATACAAGGCAACAACCGGCTGCAAGAACTTGCAGAGGACATTTCAAATAATACTGTTATTTATTTCCAGGCTTCTGAACTCATCGTAAAAAAT
>DASQJI010000269.1:0-1544 GCA_035631175.1 Parafilimonas sp. | reverse complement strand
CTACCTTCTACGATAACCTGATTGGTGCGCCGACGGACCAAAGAAAAAATGTCTATTGCTACTGGCCGCGCGACTATCAACAAAAGATCAATCTCAGCTACGTGACTGATTACAACTATAAGCTCTATGACAGCCTGAACGGCGGGAAGTTTTATAACATTAGACTGGATAAATATGAAAAGTCACCGATCCCTGACAACCAGCTTACAGCGAAGGAACAGAAGATAAAAGGTCAGTTTAAAAAGGAAATTGATAAAGGTCTCGTGGGATGGGATGCGAATCATTGATACGGGATTGCGTTCGCTACTCGATTCTTTTTGGCCATTATTTTTTTCAGTCTGTACCCTGGAAACATTCCGGGAATCTATTCATAACAAACTGCCATCTTTTACCGCAAACCGTTCCTGGTAAGCACGGTATGCTTCGGGGTCGCCAAAAGGTCCCTGGTAAACCGCATCGCCAAAGCCCAGGATAGGCCAAAAAATGAAACCGAGGAATAATAAACCAACGGTGAAACCCTCGTCCTTTCCGAAACTTTTAGAGATCATGTTCATCGTCCATATTGCAAATACCACGTTCACTCCGGGTATGAAATATAGCAGCAACCACCAGCCCGGTTTACCGCCGATCTTCAACATGATATATGAATTGTAAATTGGAATGATGCATGCCCAACCCGGTTGATTTGCTTTTTCAAAAGCCTTCCATGCACCGGCGATCGCAATGACAACAAATACGAGACAAATGATGATCCAGAAAGTAAGAAATAAGGAAGCCATACAGAGTTAGTTTTAATTGTTTGTAAATATAAATTTTTCTCCGCTCCAGCTATATTGTATAAAAGATTATTTGATGCCTCTACGCGAGCAGCAACGTAACAGCCTCACAATAAAATCACTTCCCTATTTTTGTTCCTTGAAAATGATTTGTATGCACACTGCCATCCGCAATAACTGGTCACTCGATGAAGTTCATAGCATCTATGAAACACCTTTGCTCGAATTGATCTTGCGAGCAGCAAACGTGCACAAGCAACACAACGACACCGCAGAAGTGCAGGTATGTACATTGCTCAGCATAAAAACAGGTGGCTGCACTGAAGATTGCGCCTATTGCCCGCAGGCAGCACGATACAACACAGGCGTACAGGTTCATGCCCTGATGCAAAAGGATGAAGTGCTGAGTTATGCGCAAAAAGCAAAACAGGCAGGCAGTACCAGGTTTTGTATGGGCGCCGCCTGGCGGGAAGTGAGAGACAATAAAGATTTTGATCGGGTGGTTGATATGGTGAAAGGCGTGAATGACCTGGGCATGGAAGTATGTTGTACGTTGGGCATGCTCAGTGATCAGCAAGCGCAAAAATTAGCTGACGCGGGTTTGTATGCATATAACCACAACCTTGATACATCAGCAGACTATTACGGTGAAATCATTACCACAAGAACATACGACGATCGTTTGCAGACGCTGGAACATGTGCGTAAAGCCGGCGTCACTGTGTGCTGCGGTGGCATTATCGGGCTTGGCGAAACGCACGACGATCG
>DASQJI010000268.1:0-2335 GCA_035631175.1 Parafilimonas sp. | reverse complement strand
AAAAATCTCAAGGTTAAGTCTTGCACCCTCCCGGAGTTGGCAGAGAATTGCAGCATCATCACGAGAGAGCTTTTTAAGTTTGCTAATCTTGAAGGGTATATGCCACTGCCTTAGTCCGGATAGTCACCGGTCCCACTGCACTTTACGCTCTTGGATAAGCGATGTGAATCTTAGACTCCTTCAAGTTTTTTTCTTTCTGGACTTTAGAGCTGTCAGCCTCCAGTTCAAATATCAACTGTGGTTCGGGCTTTTCATTGCAAGTCCGGCGCAGTCCGACGCACAAACCCTCACCGGGCAATTTGAAAAGGAACGGCGCGCCTGCACCAATGAGTTCAAAATTTGTTTTTCCTCCGGCTGCCAAAAATTACATCTTCCGGGTCTAGTTGTCTTAAATAACTGTACCAGCTGAAATCTGTCGTGCCTATGTAGTACTTTATATTTTCCAATGTGTGTTAGTATGGGGATGGACAACACGTAAATTTACGAAACGCGTTCCGCAAATGCCATGAACGTCAACGAATTCCCGGTAAACTATTTCAAGTGCATTCTATTTCCTTGAGAAGATGTTGTCGGCATTGATACATGAGAAGTGACGAAAATATGAAATGCTAGCGACCGTCGAACGTCAAACATCAAACCTCGAACATCATGCGCCATGTACGATTTTATTTAAGGTTTTGTAGCGAAGGAGCTATATTCAAAACAAAAAAGCGGCAACCTCCCGATCGCCGCTCTGCACTCTCACGTTACTACCTACAACTTTATAAACTTCAAACTTTCTTTTCCCAGTTCTGTTTCTATTATCAACACATATGCTCCTGCCGCCAATTTTGAAGCATCCACTTCAATCACATTGTTTGCACCATTGTATTTGTTCGTGGTAATAATGTTTCCGGCTGCGCCCACAATTTGTAAAACAAGATTTCCTGTTTGCTGCGGCATCGATACCTTAAAACGATCTCTAACAGGATTCGGAAAAATAGTCGCATGCGTTTGCGGGAGACCTTCGATCATTGCATTGAAGCCCTGCGTTACGGTGACCGTTATTTTTTCCTCGTCGTATAAACTCGGCACACCATTGTCGGTAACACGCACGGTAAAGGTAAACGAACCCTGGGCCGTTGGCGTCCACGAGAACACACCGGAAGTCGCGCCAATGCCTGCACCTGCGGGCGCACCAATGAGCGAGTAAGTAAGCACCGAACCTTTGTCAACATCGGTGGCCGTTGCGGTGAACGACAAATTATTATTCACCACCACAGATTTGTCGCCAATGGGCGCGAGCACCGGTGCATCATTTATAGAATTTATTTTAATGCTCACCTTTGCAGGCGCAGACGAGACGCATCCATAAGTCACCGTGAAATAGAATGAATCTTTGCCATAAAAATTTGCATTGGGCTTGTACGTGATATTCGGCGCGGTACCGGTTAACTTACCTTTTTTCGGCGGCGTAATGATCGTGTATACGAGCGGAGACGCGCCACTGCCGGTTAACGTAATAACCTTTGCGGTGTCTTCATTGGTCGTCATGCTTTGCGCATTCGCGACAAGCACAAGATTTTTCTGCACGATCAAACTGCCAAACGCAGAACCACCATCGGTTGTAAGACTGAGATTTCGAAGCACAGTGACATTGCCTGCAGGCGTGACCTTAAAAATAGTTCCTGCTTTCAAACTTCCGCCGGCGCTTGTCATTCCATAAAAATTTCCGTCGCTGCCGACCACAAGACTGCCTTTGGGAACACTGCCTGTCGTATCGGGATGCAGGTTGGTGAGCGTTGTGAAATTTCCTGCAGGTGTGATCTTGAAAATCGTTCCTGCATTATATTTCCCGCCACCGCTTGCCATTCCATAAAAATTTCCGTCGGTGCCAACGACCAAATTGCCTAAAGGGTTACTGCCATCAGTCCCTGCATTCAATGTTCTTAAAACTGTGTACGCGCCGGCCGTTGAAATTTTGAAGATGCGCGTTTTGTTCATTCCGTATAAAAAACCATCGCTGCCTTCCACGAGATCACCTTCGGGATAACCACCGTCTGTGTTTGGTGAAAAATGTTTTAGCACGGTGAATGTACCTGTCGTTGAAATTTTGAAAATTGTTCCGCCCGCATACGTGCCGCCTGCGCTCGTCATACCATACAGGTAACCGTCTTTTGCCTGGATCAAACTGCCGAGAGGAGCGCTGCCATCAGTTGTGTTTTGGAGATTTTTCAAGACCGTGAAGTTTCCTGCAGGAGTGATCTTAAAAATAGTGCCTGAACCGTTTGATCCGCCCGCTGATGTCATTCCATAAAAATTACTATCGGATGCGAGAAGCAAACTTCCTTTCAAC
>DASQJI010000267.1:0-3195 GCA_035631175.1 Parafilimonas sp. | reverse complement strand
CTGCAAGAGCAAAGAATGTTATCTATTTGCACATGGCAGGCGCGCCGTCGCAACTTGAGCTTTTCGATTATAAACCTGAACTCGCCAAATTGGACGGGCAGCTGTGTCCACCTTCACTCGTTGAAGGGAAGCGTTTTGCGTTCATACGCGGAATTCCAAAGATGCTTGGTCCGCAAGCGAAGTTTTCGCAGCATGGAGAAAGCGGCGCATGGGTCAGCGAGAACATGCCACATCTTGCGACGATCGCAGATGAACTTAGTTTTTTGAAAGCATGCACAACCGATCAGTTCAATCATGCGCCGGCGCAGTTACTGGTGCACACCGGTGCCCCGCGTTTAGGAAGGCCGAGCCTTGGCTCATGGGTGACTTATGGTTTAGGAACAGAGAACCAGAATTTACCGGGGTTTGTTGTGCTCACCAGCGGCGGAAAATTTCCTGACGCTGGTAAAAGCGTTTGGGGGAGCGGATTTTTACCAAGCGTTTACCAGGGGGTGCAATGCAGAAGCGTTGGTGACCCGGTGTTATTTATCAAAGATCCGGATGGAATGGACCGCGACCTGCGCAAGGCATCCATTGACGCGATCAATGAAGTGAATGAGCAGGAATATAAAGAGTACAATGATCCGGAAATATTGTCGCGCATTTCTCAATATGAGATGGCGTATCGCATGCAGATCGCAGCGCCCGAGGTCATGAACATCAACGACGAGCCGCAGTACATTCACGACATGTATGGAACAAAACCCGGCCAGGCATGTTTTGCCAATAATGTTTTGCTTGCAAGAAAGTTGGTTGAGAAAGGTGTTCGTTTTGTGCAATTATTTGATTGGGGCTGGGACAGTCATGGCACGGATGAAAATCTCGCGATCGATATTGGTTTTATCAATAAATGCAGGCAGATAGACAAGTCGGTTACCGCACTCATTCTTGATCTGAAACAACGCGGCTTGCTTGAAGAAACTTTGGTGATCTGGGGCGGAGAATTTGGCCGAACGCCGATGATGGAGAACCGCGAAGGCAAACAAAATCCTTTCAAAGGAAGAGATCATCACGTAGACGCTTTCACTATATGGATGGCGGGCGGTGGCATGAGGAAAGGCGTGAGTTATGGAGAAACGGATGAGATCGGATATTATCCCATCAACGGAAAAGTCACCGCATTTGATATACAGGCGACGATATTGAATCAGCTAGGATTCAATCATGAAAAATTCACTTATCAATTCCAGGGCAGGCCGTTCAGGCTAACTGATGTTTCCGGAAAAGTGATTGAAGAGATCATCGCATAGATCCATTTCATCGCAGTATTACCTTTCAATTATGAACCTTGCGACGGCATTTGTTTGCTCGTTTTTCAGGTAGTAAACGCCCGGTACCAAACCAGACACGTTAAGCCGGCTCGCACCATTAATAGTTCTTCTCAAGAGCATTCGTCCGTGTCTATCAAAAACTGAAACAACTGTAAGACCCTCTGCTTCTACGTTCACAATCGACGTTGCCACAGTTGGAAATAATTTTAAAGAGCTAACCGCTTTTAGTGAATTTGATGGGAACGATTCACCAATCGTCGTTGCAATAGGATGTTTTAGTAATCCGCTTTCCTGGATATTTACGATCCAGAAATCTTCCTCGCCCCTTGAATTCTGCGTTTTATCGTAATCGGCAATCGACGACGAGGTCCCACCGATCATATACTTGTTAGCACCCGTTTCTTTAATCACCACAGACTCATCGTATGAAGATCCGCCTATGGTTTTGTCCCATAATAGTTGGCCCTTCGTGTTTAATTTAATGATCCAGTAATCGCTCAGACCTCTCATGTTTTCGGATTTCTCTCCAGACAAACCGGAATAAGAGTATCCGCCAATAATCAGAAAGCTATCTTTCGTAAATTGGACCGACTGTGCATAGTCCAGGTCGGAGCCGCCGATCGTTTTGTTCCATCGTACAGTTCCTCTCTTGTTTATTTTTACTATCCAGTAATCTGAATATCCTCTTGACGAGTCGCTTTTCTCGCCTGAGACACCGGATTCTGAACTTCCACAAATTATATATCCATCGTCCGGCATTTGAATCACATTGCCGGGAAATTCATTCTGCGATCCTCCTATGGTCTTGTCCCATTCCTTTTCATGCAGGTTATTCAGCTTCACGATCCAGTAATCTCCTGCACCCCGGCTATTTTGCGACTTTTCACCGGAAGCATTAGAAAACGATCGTCCGCCAATGATAATGCCACTGTCTCTCGTTTGTTTCACAGAAGTCAGATATTCATATTGTGAGCCACCCATCGTCTTGTCCCAATCTATTTTGCCTTTGCGGCCGATCTTTACTACCCAGTAATCATATCCTCCACGGCAATTCTCAGTTTTGTCGAAGCCTGCATTGGATAAAGACATGCCGCCCAAAAGATAGCCTCCATCACTGGTTTTGCACATAGAAGTAAGAAACTCAATGTCGGTACCGCCGATCGTTTTATCCCATTGAATGGTTCCAAAGGAATCGACTTTTACAATCCAGTAATCACAGTACCCTTTGCTCTTCTGTGTTTTCTCACCGGAAATGTTAGACCATGACAATCCGCCCAGCAGATAACCTCCATCATTCGTTTGCAAAACTGAATACAATTCATCGTCTGCGCTTCCACCAATCGTTTTGTCCCATTGTTTTATTCCCTGCCTATCATACTTAATTACCCAATAATCTTTGCCGCCCCGGCTGGCCTGCGTTTTTTCTCCCGATATGCCTGAATTGGAAAATCCGCCGGCTATGAATCCGCCATCCGTGGTGATTTCAATAGATCTAAAATTATCGCTGCTGCTGCCGCCTGCGTCTATTTGCCTTGTGATGATCGGCTGTCCATTCAAAAGATGAAAAATATTTACAGCAATAAGTGAAGCAATTAATCTTTGGTGCATGTCCTTGAGTTGAAGAACAAAAATAAGCTTTAGGATATTTCACCTTTCATAAAATCATGCACGCGTTTTGTATTGATGATGTTCACGCGTCTGTGTAAGGCCTAACTGTCGCAGTGAAAAATAATCCGCGCATAGTTATCATGCCCGTGAAAACATTATGTTGTTTTATTCTTCTGATTGTTTCTTTCCCCGGTTGCAAAACAAATTACATTCCGGCAGCACCTGCTTCGATAGGTAAACCTGTTGATAGCGCGTATCGCAATCTTCCAACTCACTT
>DASQJI010000266.1:0-3317 GCA_035631175.1 Parafilimonas sp. | reverse complement strand
ACACCACTGTCAGGAGGAATTTTATGCCATTGCAAATCAAGGGAGGCGGCTGCCAGCAGCTCTGTAAGGTCATAGCCTTCATTGAATGAAGATGCATTTTTTATCTTATCAATAAGGCTCTGCGGGATTGGTTGGCCGGTTTTGTAGTGCATTGCGTAATTCTTCAGGACCGACGGATACAATGCCCAGTGCTCATTGAACTGCGAAGGAAACTCGACATAATCGCGAGCTACATTCGTTCCTGACAGGGTCAAATATTTTTGGCTGGCAAACAAACCGTGCAATGCATGGCCGAACTCATGAAACATTGTTGTTACGTCATCAAAACTTAGCAATGCAGGCTGGCCGGGAGCCGGCTTGGTAAAATTGCAGACATTAAACACAACCGGTTTTGTACCTAGCAGATTTGATTGATCAACAAGATTGCCCATCCACGCGCCGCCGGATTTATTATCGCGTTTGAAATAATCGCAATAAAACAGTCCAAATGATTTTCCGTCTTTGTCAAAGACTTCAAACGCCCGCACATCCTGCTGCCAAACGGGAAGATCCCGACGCTCCTTGAATGTAAGCCCATATAGCTGGTTGGCTGCATAAAACACTCCGTCATGAAGCACCTTATTCAATTCGAAATATGGTTTCAATTCGTTATCGTCGAGATTGTATTTGGCCTTTCGTACCTGCTCGGAATAAAAATTCCAATCCCATGGCTGCAATTCAAAGCCACCTTTTTGTTCGTCGATCAGTGCCTGGATATCCGCCGCTTCCTGTTTTGCTTTGGCGGTCGCCGCCGGGACCAATTGCGCGAAAAATTTATTGACTGCCTCAGGCGTTTTTGCCATCTGGTCCTGCAGTTTCCAGGCACCGTAGTTTGAAAACCCCATCAGTTTCGCTTTTTCCGCGCGTATAGCAGCAAGGCGGGTGATGGTTGCGCGTGTATCATTCGAATCGTTTTTTTCCGCCCGGTTCCACGACGCATCGAAGACCTTCTTTCTTGCGGCACGATCAGACAAGGATTGCAATACCGGCTGTTGGGTTGTGTTTTGTAACGGTATCAGCCATTTGCCCTGAAGATCTTTTGCCTTTGCATTTTGAGCAAATGCATCGCGATCATTTTGCGAGACGCCGGCGAGTTCGGAGGAGTCGTCAATAATAACGGCACCTGCCTTTGCGGCATTTAGCAGTTGATTTGTGAATCTCGCGCTTAAGGATGCATCTTCTTCATTCAATTTTTTTAAGGTTGTCTTATCTGCCTCTGAAAGCTTTGCGCCTGCCATCACAAATTTCTTGTAGTAATATTCCACAAGTCTTTGCGATTCTGCATCCAGCTGCAATCGGGTGCGATTTTCATAAATAGCTTCAATGCGTGCAAAAAGTTTTCCATTGAGGTAGATCGCGTCCTGGCTCGCAGCAAGCTTTGGAGCGATTTCCTCCTGAAGCTTTTGCAAAGTATCATCTGTATTTGCGCCTGTAACAAGATTGAATACATTGTTTACCCGGGTAAGTAACATGCCTGTCTTTTCGAGCGCTTCAATAGTGTTCGTAAACGTGGGTGCCGCTGTGTTGTTGGAGATTTTTGTTATTTCCTCTTGTTGTTGCCTGATGCCTTCTTCAAGCGCGGGCTTGTAATTTGCGTCCGTTATCTTATCAAAAGGAGGCGCCTCGTAGAGCAGCTTACTTGCTGAATTGAACGGATTCGAGGGAGGGAGGCCAGGTGCAGGATCGTTTTGCTTTCCGTCGTGATTTTTCAATTGAAATGCGGTTGTCATTATCAATATCAGGGCTAAAAAGGCAGCAACTATTTTTTTCATATAGCTCATTTATCCAGAGACGCGAAAGGTATTGAAATGTTTGAAAAAGGTTTGAAAAATTCTATCCTCGGGAATCAGCGTTTCAACCTCTTGACGGTGGCTGAATAAGGTGGTTACGGTTGTTGCGTCATTACATAATTCTCAAATCTTTTAAATCGTTCGTCAAGGTCTTTTTTCAGTGCTTGTTTTTTTGCATCGTCCAGGAAACTGTATGTAATGCTGTTGTATACAAAAGTTTTAATGTCACCGTATGTGATGTTTTTATATCGTGATGCAAGCAATACGTATTGCTCTGTCAGGCTGCTGCGGTTTACGCCAGCATCATCGGTGGATATAACCAGCGGTACATGGAAGCGCTTATACAAAGTAATGGGATGCGCATCGTTTTTTATGCCGAGTATGAATTCGTTGCTTGATAAGTTTATTTCAACTGCGACGTTGTGTTTTCTCATGTAATTAAGGAGCTCATAGTTGTTTTTCTCATACCCAATATCCACACCGTGACCGATGCGGCGGGCGCCCGCCACGCGAACCGCTTCGTCAATGTGCCATGTCAGTTCTTCAGGCTTTACATATCCTTCGGCCAGCTCACCGGCGTGCATAGAATATTTTACTGATTTATATTTTTGGTGACAAAATGCAAACATCTGCATGTGTAGCCAGTAATCTCTCATTGAAACAGGATTGTCCTCCGGTGCGACAATATTCACACCGACAATCAGGCTGTCCCTGTTTGCTGCCTCAAACGACGCCACAAGATTTTTGAACGTCGTCACAGCATCTGCTGTTCTTGCAATATAGGTTTGATAACGCATCGTGAAATTGGCAGTGTCAATATTAAGGCTATCGTGCAGCGAATGAACAAAACGAATAAAACTCTTTACGCTATCCTGGATAGGTACCTTCATAACGCTATCATACAAACTTGCGAGCACTGATCTTAATTCTAATGAATCGTGTCGTGATTGTATTTGACCAAGAGTGATATTATAATCGGCCGAATTTATCTTCTTTGGTGGAAAATTAACGCGGCTAAGCATCAGTTCAATATAGGAGACGTTTTCCGCAATCGCACGCCTCTTCAACTCCAGCAATCCACTATCATAATTTATACTACTCGCCGGAGAGAAAGCTGGAAATGTGTTGAAGAAATGTTGCTCCGGGCCACCATCTTCAGTCTGGTAATAATCCTTCGTTGACCATAACTGCAATAATTTTTGTTTGTATAGGTCCAGCTTGCCTTGGCTACTAAGTGCAGAGAATTTTGTCCACGTGCCAGGAGCTTTTACGTCCGGTGTTACTGCCAAAGTTTGAGTGTCTATCCAGAAATCCTTTTCGATGACCCAATTAATATAGCTTTCGGCGTAAACTGCGCCACTGTAGTGATTGTGCAGGTCGCCTCCCTTTGGCATTTGTGAAATGAAAGCGGTAAGCTCCGCTTCATTATTGCGAATATGTTCGAAATACTCGTTTATGTTTTGTGCGGCCAGCGAAAAGTTTAGGACC
>DASQJI010000265.1:0-3741 GCA_035631175.1 Parafilimonas sp. | reverse complement strand
CGGTAAAACCTACGTCGAAAGAACGATCATTTCTGCTATTAAAGACGACGTTGCTATATACGCCGTTCATACAAACCTGGATAACGTTATTAAAGGAGTGAATGATAAGATCGCCGACAAGCTCAACCTTGTGAACAGGAGGGTGCTTTCTGCAAAAGAAAACATGCTCATGAAATTGTACACGTTCGTGCCGTCGGCACGTGCAGAAGAAGTTCGTTCAGCGATCTTTGCTGCGGGCGCCGGACAGATAGGGAATTACAGCGAATGCAGCTTTAATACAAACGGAAAGGGCACCTTTAAAGCGGGTGAAAACACCGATCCTTTCGTAGGCGAAAAAGGAAAGCGGCATGAAGAAGACGAAGTGAAAATGGAAATCATACTGCCGGCTCACATTAAACAGCAGGTTGTTAATGCGCTAATAAAGTCGCACCCCTATGAAGAGGTCGCTTATGATCTAATTGCTTTGGAAAATGAATTTGACAAGGCCGGCAGCGGTTTGGTTGGTGAGTTACAAGACGAGATTGGAGAGGAACAATTTCTTTTTGCTCTGAAAGACGCATTCAACCTGCATGTTATCAGGCATACGCCTTTGTTGAATAAGCCGGTAAAAACGATTGCCTTGTGCGGTGGCGCGGGCAGTTTTCTGATTGATAAGGCCTGCGCAGCCGGAGCCGATTTTTACGTCACGGCGGATGTTAAATACCATGAGTTTTTCGACGCCGATAGCCGCATGGTGATTGCTGATATCGGGCATTGGGAAAGTGAGCAGTTCACGATCGATCTGCTGCATGATTTTTTGCAGGCGAAATTCCCTACCTTTGCCGTCCTCAAAACAGGAATAAAAACAAACCCGGTGCATTATTTTACCTGAAAGTCAACTGTGCTGCGCAATGAACCGACCGATGAACGGAATGCGACGCAACAGGTGATGCCACAAGGAAAGAAGCCGGTACCATAAAAATTTTTTAAGAATATGCCTACAGTTAAAGAGTATTCCGTTGAAGAAAAACTTGCTTCGCTAGTGAGGCTTCAAAAGATCGACAGCAAACTGGATGAGTTCCAGATCTTAAAGGGAGAACTTCCGATGGAAGTAAGCGACCTCGAAGACGAGATCCAGGGTTTGCATAGCAGGCAAACGCGCATTGAAGAAGAGATCAACGGGATCACTGATTTTATCGAGCAGAAAAAAAATGCTATCAAAGAATCGGAAGGGCTCGTAAAAAAGTATGAAAAGCAAAGCGGTGCCGTGAAGAATAACCGCGAATACGAAGCCATCAATAAAGAGATCGAGATGCAGCAACTCGAGGGCAAGCTGGCAGAGAAACACATTCGCGACGCCAACGAAGAACTTGCTGAAAAAGCCAAGCTTCTCGAGCAGACAAAAAAGCACATTGCAGCTAAAGAAAATGCGCTGACACAAAAGAAGAGCGAACTGGAAAAGATAATTGTCGATACAGAAAAAGAGGAGAAACATTATGCAAAGGTCTCTTCGGACGCACGCGAGCATATAGACGATCGCTTACTGTATTCGTACGATCGTATCCGCAAGAGCTACCGCAACGGGCTCGCCGTTGTACCGGTGGTACGTGATGCATGCGGAGGTTGTTTCAATGCGATTCCGCCGCAACGCCAGAGCGAGATCAGGCAGCACAAAAAGATCATTGTATGTGAGAACTGCGGACGTATTTTGGTGGACGATGATCTGAACGCTGCAACTGAAGTGAAATAACATTAACATCGAAATTCTTTTAAAAGGACGCCGGTTTCAGCGTCCTTTTTTATTTTCGGGCCGATGAAAGCTGTCTTGAAAAAAACGGTCTCCTGTTTTCTGTTGCTTTTCAGCTTCTGCTTCGCAGCCATGGCTAATAAGGTTTATGATTTCAATACAACCTGCCAGGAAGCGTACAAAGAGATTACCAGCCTGCGGTTAGCGAATGGCCAAAAGCTAACAGCGCTTGCCCGACAACAGAACCCTGATAACCTCATTCCTGACATGCTAGACAGCTATGTTGATTTTTTTATCCTGTTTTTTAACGAAGATCCCGCTGAGTTAAAGGCACGCAAGTCTCATTTCGATACGCATTTAGACCACCTGGCCGACGGACCATCTTCGTCGCCATTTTACAACTATTGCCGGAGTGTCGTGCTGATCCAAAGAGCGTGTGTGGAAATCAAATTTGGAGAACGATGGTCGGCCGGCTGGGATTTTCGGAAAGCGTTTTCCCTGATAAAGGATAACAGGAAACGGTTCCCAACTTTTGTTCCGAACAACATGGTGTATGGTCCTATGCAAGTTGCTGCAGGTACGATCCCGGATGGATACAAATGGCTCGCTGGCTTGTTTGGAATAAAAGGTTCGATCAGCAGTGGTATGGCGCTAATGCAAAACGTCGTGAACAGCAACGACGTGTATGCAAAAATGTTTTTTAACGAAGCCTCTTTCTATTACTGCTATATCATGTTTTATATCCAGAACCAGCCGGAGCAGGTTTTTAAATACATCAGCCAGAGAAACCTTGACCTGGTGAACAATCACCTGCTTGCATACATGGCTGCGAATCTCGCTGTGAACAATAAGATGAATGAATACGCGCGCAACATCATTCAAAATAAGAACGATTCGCCGGCTTACATGCAAACACCTGTATGGAATTTTGAAATGGCATATATACAAATGCGGCATCTTGAACTGGCTGATGCAACCCGGAATTTCGAATATTTCATTTCGCACTTCAATGGAAAATTTTATGTGAAGGATGCCTGCGAGAAACTGAGCTGGTGTTATTACCTGCAGGGCAATATTGCCGCAGCCAGCAATGCACGGCAAATGGTGTTGAAAAAAGGAAATTCCGAAACGGATGCAGACAAGCAGGCAAACAAAGATGCAAAAGCAAACAAATGGCCGAATGCTTTATTGCTGCGGGCCCGTGTATTGAATGACGGTGGTTATAATACGCAGGCTTTGGCTTTGCTCGAAAAGAAAACAGCAAAAGATTTTGCAAAGGTTGAGGAACAGCTTGAATTTACCTACCGGCTTGGAAGGATCTATGATGACATGGAAAATGATGAAGCCGCGATCAAGAATTATTTATCTGCGATCTCCATCGGCGTGAATATGACCGAATATTACGCCTCGCGTGCGGCGCTGCAGATCGGGATGATCTATGAAAAGCAGGGTAACAAACAACTCGCGATCGAATACTATAGAAAATGCCTCAACATGGATGATCATGATTACAAGGATTCCATTGATCAAAAAGCGAAGGCAGGAATTGCACGCTGCACAGGAGGATAATCGCGTTGAGAGGTTAATGTTTCATAGACTAACTCTCATTTTCAAAATTAAACCTAACAAGGCTTTAGCCCCGATACGATAATCACTTCTATTTCGGTAGTAAGAACCCGAGGCTGAAACTATCCCGTATTCCATCGAGGAGCGCTTTCAAAAGGTAGAAAGTCACCAGGCGTGTCGGATCTCTCGCGTAATCGATTTTTCCCGTTCGCTTTTCGACAGGCAGCGAAACGTCCTTGTTTTTTGGAATGATTAAATGGTGCAGTAAAAAAGTCGCCACTTTAGCCTTTTTCAATTCATTGTCTTCATCCAGCTTTAGCCTGTCTATAACGAGATCATGATAAACGCCGACGATTTGCCCTGATGCTTTTTCATTGGTGGCAGTGAATTGAAAATCGAGTTTGTTAAGCACGCCGCTTTGTATATGAAACTTTCCGAGATTTTCTGCA
>DASQJI010000264.1:0-9812 GCA_035631175.1 Parafilimonas sp. | reverse complement strand
TAATTCAAAAATTTTACCTGATGAAAAAAATAATTCTACACAGTTTCGTTTGCGCCGGCTTGATCATATTTGCCGGCAGTTGCTCGAAAGATGTAAAAACACCAGTCAAGACGACAAACGCAACGAGCACCAACAAAACGACGACAACAACCACAACCACAACAACGACGACAACAGATCACACCGGCGGTTGCGGAGCAGACCACACCGGGTATAACGGAGGTGGCGGGTGATGGGTTAATTGGTTATATTGGGTAATTGGGATTATCGGTTTTGGAGCCGTAAATTGACCGTGTATCTAATCGTTGCTCATTACTCATTATTCATTACTCATTGCTAGATTCAATTATTAATTACTTTGCATTTATTTGTTGAACCTAGAATTATTCATTACTCATCATTCATTACTCATCACTCATTGATTCACTCCTGCTCTTGGCTTTAGCCATGCATCGCGTAATTTGAGCTGCTCCTGCGTGGGTGCACCTGAAAAACCAAGCACATTATATTTTATTATCGGGAATTTGGTCATTACACCGCGTAAAGTAACCGGCATCGATTCGCCGTTTTCATTTTTACGCATCACGTTTACGATCAGGCTGTCGCCTGGTTTTGACGATGCGCCGAAGTTTTTAAACAAGCTGCTTGCCTTTGCGAGCGAAACTTCTTCGCCGTTTACTGAAACGATCTCATCGCCCGGATGATAACCCATCGATCTGCCCAGACTGTTGATTTGTGAGGTGTCAGCTATAGCGAGCTTGCCATTACTGGCCGTAAATGATACCTTCCCCATTGAAAACGCGCTGTCCTTCGTTTCCTCCTCGTCTTTAAATGTTACACCAACCAGGTCCAACACTTCCTTTAATGGCAACGGCTGGTTTCCTCCAACATAAGTATTCAGAAATTCGCCGATCTCCGGGTACGTTAACTTCGTTATCTCACCAAATAGCTCGTCATCTTTGAAACCTTTTTGCTTACCATATTTGTTTGACAGATCACGGATCAAATTCAAAATTCCATAATTGCCATTTGATAATTGCAGGAGTTTAATGTCAAGGCACATCGTAATGAGTGCACCCTTCTGGTACACGTTGCCGAATTGATTTTTGTATTGCCCGAGGACCTGGCTGCTCATTTTAGTAAAGGGAACCGTGTCATTGTAGTTGTTCCTCGATTGCGTGATCTTGCCGCTGATCCGGTTGAGCAGTTGTTCAGGCGTAATGAGCCCGTATTTCACCTGCACCATTTGCGCATGATATTCCGTGGAACCTTCATACAACCAGAGGTGTTGTGACATTTTTGGGTGATTGAAATCAAAAAACTGGATCTCCTCCGAATGGATCGTTAACGGTGTTATGATGTGAAAAAATTCATGAGCGGCGTGATCAACAAACTCTGCGCTTAACTGCGCGGCACTCCGCTCAGGATAATAATACATCGAACAATACGAATGCTCCAGGGCTCCTTCCGCACCCGACGGCCCGCGCTTATCGTTCAAATAAATTATAAACGCGTATTTGTCAACCGGTAATTTGCCACCGAGATATTTTCCTTGTGCCTGCAATAGAGTATCCAGCTTCTCAGCGAGGAATTTGGAGCTTACTTTTTTGTTTGGCGAATAAAGCGAGATCAGCACGTTTGTGTTCCCTACTTTAATGGTGGTGGTATCGGGTACGTCATACATGAAGGGATTGTCAACGATCCTGTTATATGATTCTGTTATAAACTTGTCGCTCGTGTTGCTGTTATCCATGTCAGTAAGAGCTGTGCTTCCATACATGTTCGCAGGATGTTGTATGGTTATTTCATACTGAACATTTTTCATGTCGTCAAAATAGCCAAGGAAACAATGGTTATTGATTACATAATTGGTGTCCTTTTGAATATTGCTGCCCGCAGGTTCAAAGATCGCCGGCTTCGCATCTAATGAATCGTAGGTGTCGTTGACCAGGTACGAGATCTTATACAGTTTGCCCGCGTCAGCGATCGACCAGCTATTAAGATCACTTTGCGTAACGCTTAGTTCTTTACCGTTTTTATCAAGCGCTTTGAACTGCGCGATGTATCGTCCATAGTCGTCTTCCGAATATGTTCCCGGAACGATCTTCGGAACATGGTATGTAATGGTGTTTGATTTTATAGCAGGTGTAGTAAGTTCAACCCTTACTTTGTCATCGCTTACATTCACAAGGTCAATCTTGAACTTATAGGCATTATTTGTTTGCGCATAGGATAAAGTGTGCAACAACAATAACAAAACTGGTAACTGAAAATATTTGATCACGACCAATGAGTTTTTTTAAAACGAGGCGCATGATAATAATTACACAGTTTTCTAAAAGGGGGATTTGGATAAGCAGTGTATAGGAATGGATTAATGGCAATATTGCAGGGACGGCTGACGCCAGCTTTGCGCGTGAACTGTTTACACAGCATCAATACTGAAAAAAGATCTCTGTAGCTCCATAGCCAAACCGCGGGTCATATTGGTTGATAAAATTCTTAACCTCTTTCTTTGTTTTTAAAATGTCGTGGATCTCATCGCGTAATTTGCCAGAGCCTACACCATGGATTGCAATGAGATTCGGCTGGCGATGTGCAACCGCGAGGTCGTACCATTTCTGAAACTCCTTTAGTTGCATATTCAGGATCTCGAAATTGCTCAACCGCTGCCAGTCGCCGCTCAGTTTTTCGATGTGAAGATCAATAACGCTTCGCGGCGGCTCGAGGTGTTCGCGCACCTTTTCCGCCTCATAGATCTTAAATTGTCTTTGCACCTTTTCAGGCACATCAATTTTTTCTTCGATTTGTTTACCAGGATACTCATCGAACAGCTTAAACGCCATGGTCGGTTCATTCTTTTGTTTCATCTCTTCAATCCGTTGAAACAATTGCCGCGGTTTAAGTTTTACGGAGGTTTCAAAATGATCCGCTTTCTTTTTGTCGGGCGACAGCAGTGAAAAATTAAAAATAAAAGACGGGTTATCGTTAAAATCGCTGAATGCTATGTCGTGCAAATAAAAATCACGATGGGCCCATACCTCTCCTTTCAGGTCAAATGAATCTTCACCAAAGAACTGTTGCTGATAATTAAATCGATAGCCCGCGTCATTTTTATTGATGAGATATAGTTTAAAGAGTTCGACAACTTCATCATTAAAATCATCCAGCGTAAATTTAGGAACCATCGAAAGCCACACTCCCTCATCTTTCCCAATTGACGGCGACTTATCCTTTTCCTTTGGAAGATCGTCGATATATTTTTTTACAGGTTGTTTCGGGGCAGGTTTTTGTTTTTTTGTGAAGCGGTGAAAATAGGGAAAATCGATCTGGTCAATATAGGCGGGAAAACGAACGCCGCGCACTTCAACGAGCAGCATCTTATCATTAATCACCTCAATAACTTTTCCTTCCTCCTGTGTGTGTAAGATGATGATATCGTCGCCGGTTTGATATTTCAAAAGAGAGGTATTTTTCGCACAGAGGCAACAGGTCTAACAAAGAATTTTCAACAGCCAGGAGTTCTAAGTGCTCCTGTATTTCTGCGCGAATGATTTATCAAAATTTATCAACAGGTCTACCAATTCATTTTTTCCAGCTGAGAAAACGCAGCGAAAGAGAGCGTTCATACATACGCATTTTCTTTGTGTTCTCCGTTATCTCTGTGCGATATTCCTTAAAAATTCGCCAGCACATCTGCCAGGTGAAGAACTTTTATTTCCATCCCTTTCTTCTTCATATACGCATCCAGGTGCATCAAACAGCTCATGTCGGTACTAATGATGTATTGCGCATTAGTAAGTGCTGCATTAGCTACCTTTTGATCCGCCATGGCGATGCTGATCGGCTCAAATTTTACCGCAAATGTTCCGCCAAAACCGCAGCACGTCTCCACGTCATTCATCTCCAAAAGCTGCAGCCCGTTCACCTTACTTAAAAGGACACGCGGCTCATTTTTCAGATTGCATTCCCTCAACGCAGCACAACTATCGTGATATGTCGCGGTCGCCTGCAACGTGGCGTTGAAATCAGTGAAGTGCAAGACGTTCACAAGAAAGTCGCTCAATTCAAAAATATTGCTTTGCAATTTTTTATAATCACTCAGGAAAGAGGAGAACTCAAATACCTTCATGTAATAATTCCTCACAAACCCAACGCAACTCGCACTCGGTGAAACAATATATTCGTTGCCCGTAAAATCTTTCAAAAATTTTTTGCAAACGTCTTTTGCTTCGCCCCAAAAGCCTGCATTAAACGCTGGCTGTCCGCAACAAGTCTGGTTGGTGTTATAAGATACACCGCACCCGGCCTTTTCGAGAACCTTCACCATATTAAATCCAACGGAGGGATACAACTGGTCTATAAAGCATGGTATGAAAATTTGAACATTCATGCCGTATCTCCGCCCGGGCGGATAATATCTATTTTTTTAGTTTTCGGTTCAGTACGATCATTTTAATAGCAGTTATTGCCGCTTCTTCTCCTTTATTGCCGTGTGCTCCACCGGCGCGGTCATTCGCCTGTTGTTCATCGTTCACCGTAAGCACGCCAAAAATTACAGGAACATCCAGCATAAGGTTAAGGGATAATACGCCATCGGTTATGGCCTTGCATACGTAATCGAAATGCGGTGTATCCCCGCGGATCACCGTACCCAACGCAATAAATGCATCAGCCTTCTTTTTGCCGTGGGCATAAGCCCTCACCGCAAAAGGAATTTCAAATGAGCCTGGTACGGTGACAGTTCTGTATTTAATATTTTGTTCCTGCAGAATTGTTATTGCGCCCGATTCAAGCTTGTCAACAATGTTTTTATTCCACTCCGTTTTTACAATAACTATAAAGGCATCCTTTAATCGAGGGATGCCTTTTTGCAATGCGTTATTTCCGGTTGTTGACATTATTTGCTTACGCTGAAATCGTTTGGCACAATGCTTAACCGATAAATATATTTATCTGCCGCAAAGCCCCTTTCTGTTGTCGGGTATTTTTGTTTAAGTTCTTTGTACAATTCCAATGCTTCGCTGTTCTTGCCGGTTGTTTCGAGTTTTAATGCGGCCCGAAAAAGGTATTCGCTGGTCATGGCAACATCGTCGGTAAATTCTTCGGCTGCTTTTTTGTAATACGTTACAGCGTCGTCATTTTTATTCAGTTCGCTGTAAGCATCTCCCAGCGCTCCATACGCCATCATCTGTACTTGCTTTGCGCTCGTCTTAAAATCTTTTAGGTATGTCGCCGCCTTATTAAAATCACCGGTCCGTAAACAGCAAAGGCCCGCATAATATCTCGCGAGGTTGCCTGATTTTGTAGAACCATAGTTATTAATGATGTAAACAAAGCCGCGGTTAAATTTATCACCGTTGAGTGCCAGCTTTAAAGAGTCTTCGCGAAAATATTGTTCCGCCCTGAACATCGCATTTTGTGCTTCTTCCTCCTTAGGCGCAACAACATAATTTTTGTAAACAAACCATCCGCCTATAAGGACCACGAGTATTACTATGACGGTAAGCAGCGGTTTTTGATTCTTACTCCAGAAACTTTTTGCTTTTAAAACTACATCTGTTGAGGTCGCCTCTTGCACATGTTTATCAGCCATAATACAATTGAATATTTAAGAAAATTGATTTGAAATTTAGCACAGTATCAGTCAACAATAAAAGGATAGTTCTTATCCGTATATACATCTTTAAGCAATTCGTCGTCGTCAGGCCAGGGGCTTTCCTCAGCAAATTTTACAGACTCATCAACGATCTTACCGATGCGATCATCGATCTTCTTAAGCTCTTCCTCACTCGCAAAATGGTTGTCGTTGATAGTTTTCAAGATCAACGTTATCGGGTCTTTGCTTTTGTATTCTTCCAACTCGTCCTTCGTGCGGTATTTTCCCGGATCAGAAATGGAGTGTCCCTTGTAGCGATACGTTTTCATCTCAAGCAAAGTAGGACCGCCTTTTTCCCTTGCTCTTTTAACTGCTCTCGCAATCGATTCATGCACGGCTTCCGCGCTCATTCCGTCTACTTTATCTCCCGGCATATCGTACGCATCGGCCAGTTTATAAATGTCTATCACGTTAGAAGTGCGCTCAACAGAAGTGCCCATCGCGTAGTTATTATTTTCACAAATGAATACTACGGGTATCTTCCAGAGCATCGCGAGGTTAAAGGTCTCATGCAACACGCCCTGCCTTGCAGCTCCATCGCCAAAGAAGCACATCACAACATTATCGGTGCCTTTGTAGTTTTCGGCGAAAGCAATCCCCGCCCCCACTCCTATCTGTCCCCCAACAATTCCATGGCCGCCATAAAAAAAATGTTCCTTGCTAAAGAAATGCATGCTCCCACCCTTTCCTTTTGCAAGCCCTGTGGCTTTGCCATACAATTCAGCCATACACGCATTTGCGCTCACACCTTTTGCCAGCGCGAGTCCATGATCCCGGTAGGCAGTGATAAAAATGTCTTCCTGCCTGGTTGCTGTCATGCAACCTGCAGCTATCGCTTCCTGTCCAACATACGCATGAAAGAAACCCCGGATCTTGCCTGCCATCTTATACATTTCTTCCGCCTTCAGCTCAAACTGCCTGATCAGTTGCATTAATTCATACCAGTATAAGTAAGTTTCTTTTGTAAATTTTACAGGCACAGCGCAAATTTGAGCCGCAAATATAAGCGCAAAGGTTAAATATCCCAACTTAGCGAAAGGCTGCCGTCAACAACTTTGCAGGCTATATTTGCGGAGAGCATGAAATACTCTTATCGCCAAATACTATCGCTTGTAAAAAAAGATGTTTTGCTCGAAATGCGGCAGCAGTACACATTCTATGGAGTACTGTTGTACGTCGCATCCACCGTTTTCATTGTTTACCTGGCTGCTGGGCAACCGGACGAACAAACATGGAATGCGTTGTTTTGGATCGTTCAGTTGTTTGTTTCGGTAAACGCCGTAGCTAAAAGCTTTCTACAGGATAGCAGGGGCCGGATGCTTTATTACTATACGATCTCAGGAGCGGCAAATTTTATCATCGCAAAAATGCTTTTCAATGCATTTCTCATGATGTTGATGAGTTTTCTCACCCTGCTAATATTTGTTCTCCTGCTTGGTGATCCCATCATCTATTTTTTGAAGTTCTTGCTTGTTAGTTTTATTGGGGGCATTGGCCTGAGCCTCTTGTTTACATTCCTCGCGGCCATTGCGGCTAAGGCGCAGCAACAAGCTGCATTGATGGCGATCATGGGTTTTCCGATCGCCGTGCCTCAATTGTTACTATTGGGGAAAGTTTCTTCAAGGGCATTTAGCGACGTGGTACAGGCCGGCTGGACGCAGATGTTGCTTCTCTTGATCTGCCTTGATATATTGATAGTGGCACTTTCAATAATCTTATTCCCGTTTTTATGGAAGGATTAGCTGGAACGATGGTTAACTGATGTGATGCTTTCCTTGTTGATTAGAAAGCTTCCACTATTTTTGCGCGGCAGAAAGGTAGCGGCTTCATAAAATCTTACGATGCTTCGAAGATCCTGGTGGAAAATATTGAGTTTTATATTGCTGATGTACACTTGCACCATGGGTTTTCTTGTAAAGATCCCCGTTCTTGATGGCAGGATGCAACAGACGGTACGCAATTTATTTTTCCATGTGCCGATGTGGTTCTGCATGCAAACATTGTTTATCATTTCCGTAGTTTATGCGGTGTTTTACCTGGCCAGGTCAAAGCCTGTTCACGACGTGTATTCGCTCGAATTTGCGCGTACTGGTTTAGTGTTTGGCGTGCTGGGTTTGATCACAGGTGCCATTTGGGCAAATTACCAGTGGGGCTCGCCATGGAGTGGCGATCCAAAACAAAACGGAGCCGCAATTGCACTTTTGATCTACCTCGCGTATTTTGTTTTGAGAGGATCGGTAAACGACGAAACAAAACGCGCACGAATAAGTGCAGTCTATAATATTTTTGCTTTTGCGATGTTGTTTCCTACTATCTGGATACTGCCAAGACTAACAGAATCACTTCATCCGGGCGGACAAGGCAGCGAGGGTAATCCCGGCTTGAATCCCGGCGATACGTCGCCCGAAATGGAAAGAGTTTTCCTGCCTGCTATCATTGGCTGGATACTGCTTGGCGTATGGATATCAACACTCCGCGCCCGATATACGATCTATAAAGAAAAAATATTAGCCGGTGCCTGATTTAAAGAAGATCATATTTTTTATGTTCATGGCGTTGAACGTCATCAGCAGTTATGCGCAGGATATGGACCATGCCACAGAAGAACCAACAGATCTCATGAATAGTAATGGCAAGATCTACGTTGTGATGGCAGTAGTAATAATAATTGTGCTCGGTCTTTTCCTGTACCTTATAAATCTTGACAGGAAAATGAAAAAGCTTGAAGACAAGGAAACACAAAAAACAAAATAAAATTTTTTCACTCTTGAAAAACAAATGTTCATTAGTTTACTTTTATCATTTAAATACATAGTATGGGAGATAAACATTATAGTTTCTTCGAAAATGTTACAAGGAGTTTCGACAAGGCTGCAAGATTTACAAAGTGGGAATCCGGCGTTCTTGAGCAAATAAAGGCTTGTAATGCTGTCTACCAAATGAAATTTCCGATCCGTCGTGACGATGGCTCCATTGAAGTGATCGAAGCGTACCGGGTTCAGCATTCGCATCACAAAACTCCTTGCAAAGGCGGTATACGCTTTAGCGAAGAAGTTAACCAGGATGAGGTGATGGCGCTTGCCGCTTTGATGACTTACAAGTGTGCGATCGTAAATGTGCCATTTGGCGGCGCAAAAGGCGGTATCAAAGTGAATCCGCGCGATTACAGTCCGTTTGAATTGCAAAAGATCACGCGCCGCTATACATCAGAGCTCATCAGGAAAAATTTTATTGGTCCGGGCACCGACGTTCCTGCACCAGATTATGGAACTGGTGACAGGGAAATGGCGTGGATACTTGATACATACATGGCGATGCATCCGGGCGAGGTAGATGCAATGGGTTGTGTTACCGGAAAACCGGTGACCCAGGGTGGTGTTCGCGGCAGGAAAGAAGCGACAGGGCTCGGCGTTTTTTATGGGATCCGTGAAGTTTGTTGCATGCCCGACTTGATGGAACGCATTGGCTTGACTCCCGGTGTTGAAGGAAAAACTGTGGTTGTGCAGGGACTCGGCAATGTTGGATATCACAGTGCAAAATTTTTCAGGGAAGCCGGCGCAAAAGTGATTGCTATTTCAGAATATGAAGGCGCGATTTGCAATGACAATGGCTTGAATGAAGAAGAAGTGTTTCAATACAGGCGGAACAATAAATCGATCCTCGGCTTTCCAGGCTCACGGAATTTAACGACGAGCTCTGAAGCGCTCGAGCTCGAGTGCGATATTCTAATCCCGGCTGCGCTCGAAAATGTGATCAATGCAGGCAACGCAGAAAGGATAAAAGCAAGGATCATTGGTGAAGCGGCCAATGGACCATTAACACCTGAGGCTGATGAAATTCTTGCAAAGAAAAACACGCTTATTATTCCCGATATGTACCTGAACGCGGGTGGTGTTACCGTTTCGTATTTTGAATGGTTGAAGAATTTAAGCCACGTGCGATATGGAAGAATGGAAAAGCGTTTCACTGAAAATCTGAATAAACAAATACTCGGACAGATAGAAGAGCTCACTGGCAAAGATGTAGATGCAGGCGAGCGTTCACGCATAGAGCACGGGCCTGATGAAGTTGATCTTGTTTACAGCGGCCTTGAACAAACAATGATCGAAGCGACGAGAGAAATTGTGAGCTGTTGGAAAGCAAACAAAGACAT
>DASQJI010000263.1:0-4464 GCA_035631175.1 Parafilimonas sp. | reverse complement strand
CTCTGTTTATTGGTATAGAAATCGGTGATAAGGCGCGAAACAAGGATGCCGCAAAACAAAGACAGCGTTATACCAAGCATCTGGGTTGTTGCAAAACCAAGCACCGGACCAAGCCCGAAAATAAATAATATGGCCGCCGTTAAGAATGTTGTTACGTGCGCATCGATCACGGGCGCATACGAGCGTTTATACCCGTCGCTCACCGCAAGAACATAGCTCTTCCCTTTTGTTAGCTCTTCTTTTATTCTTTCAAAAATGATCACGTTTGTATCCACAGCCATACCGATGGTCAACACCAGGCCAGCAATACCAGGCGCTGTTAATGTGAAGCCCCACGAGGTTAAGATGCCGATCGTGAAAAGAAGGTTCAGGATAAGAGCGATATTCGCAACCCAGCCTGCCGTGTTATAATAGATGAGCATCAGCGCGAAGATCACGATGAACGAGATGAGGAATGAAAGCGAGCCGCCGCGCACAGCCTCCTGCCCTAACGTGGGACCAACCAGTTGTTCCTGCACTATCCTCGCGGGAGCCGGCAACTTGCCGGACTGTAAAATGTTGGCGAGATCCTGTGCTGCTTCTACCGTAAAATTCCCGGTGATCTGTGAATTGCCGCCGGTGATGGCGTTCAGCACATTTGGAGCGCTGTACACCACATTATCCAAAACGATCGCGATTGGTTTTGACTTGTTGTCTGCGGTCATCTTTGCCCAGATCCGCGTGCCTTCACCGTCCATTTGCATGCTGATGGCGGGCGCACCGCGCTCATCATAATCCTGTCGTGCCACAGTAACATGTTGCCCCTCAAGTTTTGCCTGCCCGTTGTCCAGCGTCTTGATCGCATACAAGGCAAGCAAATTCCTGGAAGCTATCTCAGCATTTTCAGGCTTGCCATACATGAAAACAAGGTTTGCAGGGAACTTGTTTTTCACAAGGTCCATGTTGAGGTAAGAATTAAGCAAGCCGGTGTCGTTCGTTGAAACGTACCCGAGATTAGCTGAATAATACGTTTTACCCTGTTGGTCCTGTTGGGGGCCAATGAACTGGATAACGCTTTGCAACGGCAGTTCCTTTCTTTTAATGGCGTTGGAATCTTCCTTTGCGTTCGTATTTCCTGCAGTGCCGGGAGCTTTAACCGCAGGATTTTTCACATTGTCAAATCCACCTATTGCATTTGTGTCAACGGTCTTATTAACTGTGGCACCTGTGTCAATTTTCGAAGTATCGGCAGCAACAGTTTTCAGCGTATCGGCAGTGCCGGTTTTCGTTGTGTCGGTTTGAGCTAAAGCAGAGCTGCCTTTCAGATAGTCTGATAAAGCTTTTTGCGCGGCATTTATATTATCGTTTAAGTCAGCAATGTTGTACACCTCAAAAAACTGCAGGTTGGCCGTTGACTGAAGATATTTGCGCACTCTTTCCGGGTCGTTTACGCCAGCCAGTTCAATATTGATGATCCCTTTCTTAGGGTCGGGATTGATGTTCGGCGATGCGACGCCAAAACGGTCAATACGCGTTCTCAATATTCTTTCCGTATTTTCAAAGGCGCTGCTTGCCTGCTCACGCAGGTAATTCAACACCGCATCATCCGAGGCGTCAAACTTTATCCTGCCGTTGCTGCGCGATATGAAATAGGGAGCAAGTTTTGCCCCGGCGCTAGCGTTTCTAAACTCCGCCCCAAATAAGGTGATGAGGTCAGCTCCGCTGGTTGCTTTCTTCTGAACTGCTGCACTAAGAGCTTTATTAAAAACCGGGTCCTTTGTATAGTTTGCAAGCGATTTGATCAACCCATCCAAACCCACTTCCATCGTCACACTCATTCCTCCCTGCAAGTCCAGCCCGAGCATCAATTCCTTGTCCTTTGCGCTGCGGTAAGTGGTCATACCGAAGGGGCCTATCTTGGAATCTTTCGTACTGTCAAGCAAACGCTGCAGCCTTTGCTTCTCCAAAGCCTCTACGGTGTCCCGGTACATTTGCTGCAACTGTTTGTTGTTGGGGTATTTTGTCTCCGGAGAAGGGTGAGTTGCCTTTACATACAGCTCCGCCTTTTCGCGCATTGAAGACTCGTAGCTGTGTACGATCCAGGTGAATGATAATTGATATAAGCAGATAAGTATAAGTGCAATGGCAAAAAACCGCACCAACCCTTTCAGTTGCATATTCTAGGAATTTTTTTGAGAGCGGCAAAGATAGGGGTTTGAAACAAACACGAACAGAGAAAATAGGCTCAATAAACAGTGAAAATAGAGGCGACAATGAGGCGTTAATGTGACACCTTAATCAGCACAACATCGTTGTAGATAGGCGAATCCGGCGGCACCATGCCTGCGCTGCCGCTACAACCATAAGCAAGGGCGGAAGGGATCACCATTTTTATGTGTCCGCCTTCATGAATATAAGGGATCGCTATCCTCCAGCCTTCAATAAACTTGCTTAATGGCAGAGTGATGGCGCTGTCTGAATGGTCCTCGATCAGGTCGCCATTCAAAAGGGATGTTGTATACGTGACCGTGATAAGCGAGTCCAGGGATGCCGTTGCCCCGGAGCCGGGATCAACGATCTCATAGTAGATACCGTTGCTGTCCACCGTATAATCAATACCATAATCAACACAAAATGCGGCCATCGCACCGGCTTCATCCGCCGGCGGAACCGACATACAACCGGAATCATTTTTTTTGCAGGTAATAAGAAAGAGGACAGTAGCAGAGAACAGTAAAAGTGTTTTCATTTTCATTCGCTTACTCATTAGCTTCGGTTCCTTGTTTATCTTTTCTGCCTTTCAGCTTTAGTTCCTGGTAGGTTTGCTCGTTCATTTCCCATCGGTATTTTTTATAGAAAAACCCGGTAAAAGCAACGATTGCAAGAACTCCGATAAATATGATCACAGGGCTGCTTTCTGACTGTGCGACGATGTTTGCTCTTTCATACCACCCGGAATCCAGAACGAGTAATATCGCGGCCGCGATCGCAAATCCTATCGGCAGGCCTGGAAAAAATTGCCTGACAACGGATTTTTCTCTTTCGCGATTTTGTTCCCAGTAATTCAAAAAGGCCTCTTCTTGTTTTGTTAGCATTGGATCAATCCATACGTCGACGATTATAAGCGAAACGTATTGCAACAATTTATATTGCGTCCGCAAATTAAGCACTGTGAATTTTTTGTAACCTCTTTTCAGCCACAATAAAATATTTTTGCTGCGATTATTAAAGCCATTAAAATTATTGTGAACCGTTACGACGCTTATATAACCGAATATCTAATTGCCAACAAAGAAGTAGATCTTGAAAAGATAGGGTCGCTTAAATTAACAACAGATCACCCGGATTCTGCGGAAGCCGGTTCCGTGAGCTTTGTTTACGACCGGAAGATCGCCACGTCGCCCGGCCTGATCGATTTTATCACCGAAAGGTCGGGAAAGTTAAGGTCGTTGATCGAATCTGATCTTGAATCGCACTTCACCCAGGTGCGCGAATTTCTGAACATAGGAAAACCTTTTGAGGTTTTGAATGCCGGGCTAATAAAATGCAACGTCCGCCAGGAATACGAGTTCATGCCCTATCCGCATTCGGGCAAAGCGCAGAAGAGCCGCAGCCAGCCTTCAAAACCGACTACAAGGAGGCGCGCCGGCTCCGGAGTGCAGGTGTTGACGTTCCTGATCGTGCTTGCTATTATTGGAGGCCTTGGCTGGCAGGCGTACGTTTACTACATGAAACCGAAACCTGCTTCGGTACCAACCGCGGAAACAGATAGCACCTCCACTGATTCGTCAGCATCAATTGCAACGCCCGATTCCGTTGCGACGACAAATGCTACTTACGGTCCCAACGACTCAGTTGACGCGCGCTTTATTTTCGAGACCACAGACCTGCGGCTACGGGCGAAAACAAGAACAGCACAACTTATCAGCTTTGGAAATAAGGCGGCCTATGACAGCTTCATGAACGGTAATAAGAGATTCTACTCGCTATTCATTTATAAAAAAACGCGGATCGCAGACACGCTCGCCGTTAAAGATTCCATCCAAAAATTCCTCCAAAGAAATATCCGGGTTGAAATTCCGCCAAAACAATAAGCGGTGATGAAGCGAATCTCTTTCCTCCTCATAATTTTATATGTCGCGGCTTTCGTTTTTGATTCTGTGCTGGGCAAACTGGGAACTGCACCCACAAGGTATTTTACGAAGGGTTTATTGATGCCGCTGCTGCTCGCTTTTTTTCTTATTGAAGTAAATGATGGCCTGCATGATCGCGCACTACCATTCGTGCGGCTTATATGTGTTGCGCTGATCTTTTCCTTTATCGGTGACTTGTTCCTCGTGGACAGTGAGGGAACCTATAATTTTGCCTTCGGCCTGGCCTCTTTCCTGGTGGTGCAGGTGTGTTATATCTTGTTTTTTTACAGGACCAAATCGTTCGCGAAGAAAAATGCTTCTTTTCTTTTCGTGGCAACGCTTCTTATCCTCG
>DASQJI010000262.1:0-4112 GCA_035631175.1 Parafilimonas sp. | reverse complement strand
TTTTTGGATTGAAACTGAACATACCGCCGAATTGTGTTCCGCCCCAGATAACACCATTATGGTCTTCGGTCAAACAAAATACGGAGTTATTGATACTGTCATTATTCTGATCTGATATTTTCCTGTACCAGTTAAAATGTTGCGTCTGCGGATCGAAAGAACAAAAGCCATTCCCCCGCACTGTCATCCACACTTTGCCCTCCTTCGACAGCATTAAATGATTGATATCATTCACGGGCAAAGAATTTTTGCCGGGAATGTTCTTAAAAACGCTAAAGATTTTTGTTTCCGGGTCAAATCTGTTGAAGCCATTTGAAGTTGCAATCCAGAATTTTCCATCATGATCCTGTACCATTGAATTCACCAGCTGGTTGCTGATCGCATTACCGGGGTGCGGACCAAATACCGTGAATTTGCCTGTTTGCTGCGAGTATGCAATTATCCCATGCCGGTAAGTTGACACCCACAATAGTTTCTGCGCATGAAGTGTATCGGCAATAATTCCTGTGATTCCTTTGCCGGTTGATGTTCTAATAGGTTCAACAATTTGTCTTCGGAACTGCTGTTTGTATTTGTCAAGCTTTACTACCCCATTGGTGCCTGCAAACCATAAGGTTCCGAGGTGATCGTTAAAAATTTGGTTCACGCCATAAGCATTGAAAGCGTTAACATCGTTTGGGTTTATAGAAGCGAACTCAAAAGATTTTTTCTCCTTATCAAAAATAGCAATGCCCTGGTAGGCTGTTCCGATCCACAGTTTTCCTTCTTGTTCGGATGATTCATATATACTCCAGACAATGTTCTCATCAACACTATATTTATATACCTCGAATTTTCCGGTCCGGCGGTCAAATTTTGCAATGCCGTTACCCCACGATCCTACCCAAATATCTTTTTCATGATCCTGGATAAGGCACGTTATGGAATTTGCCTCTTCGCTTCCTGTCTTAAAAGAATATCTTTTGAAAATATGCGTTTGCTTATTGAAGCTATACAATCCCTGGATTGTTCCAACCCAAATGATTCCTTCGTCATCTTCAATGATTGAGCCGATAGAAAATCTTCTAAGAAGATGTTTAATTGGAAACGTTTCAATTTCTCCGTCTGAATTCAAGCGACATAATCCATCATTGTCCCCAAACCAAACAACATCGTCCGAATCAACATAAGGCGATTGCGTAGAGCGGCTTTTTGACCTGGTGGCAACAAAAAAATTTTTGAAACTATCCGTAGCAGGAACATATTCAGTTAGTGCTGCATCAGTAGCCATCCATATATTACCCTTGCTATCAAGAGTCATTTGATAAACGCCACTGCTGGCCAGCGAATTTGGATTATGGGCATCATGCCGGTAAACTTTGAAGTTGACGCCGTCATACCTATTCAATCCATCCTGCGTTGAGATCCAGATAAATCCTTTTTTATCCTTAATGATTGAATTAACAACGTTAAAAGATAAACCATTGCTGAAGTTGAGATGATCGAACCGAAGACTGGAAAGTGAGACATCTTCCTGACCTGACACATTCCCCAAAAAGCAAATCGATAAAAAGAAAATTTTGATAAAAGCTTTTACGAAAATATTATGATTATGGAACCAGGAATGGTTCATGATGCGGTAGTCATATGACCAAATATAAGTTTTTAAACCGGCAACGATCTTGGGTAAGCACTGTGTCGATATGCGCAAAAAAATAAGCCCGCGATTAAGCAGGCTTATTTTTCTGTAAATTATTTTAGAAGTCAACTCAGTTTTTCGACCTGCATATAATTCAATTCAACTGGTGTTGAACGTCCGAAGATCTTCACAATGACCTTAAGCTTTTTCTTTTCATCATTTACTTCCTCGATCACACCGTTGAAATCATTAAATGCGCCGTCAATTATTTTGATCGTTTCACCAATGATGAATGGCTCGCTCATCGTCATGCCACCTGCGTCGCTCATCTCGTCGACCTTGCCAAGCATTTTATTCACTTCTGTTTTTCGGAGAGAAATAATATTGCCCTTCGAACCTTTTCCATCAGTGAGGAAGTGCATCACGTTGCTCACGTTGCTGATGTGATGGATCATATCGTCAGTAAGTTTACCGTCTAATACCTCGAGCATCACGTAACCCGGGAAGTAGTTTTTTTCACGCATCACTTTTTTACCGTTCTGCACCTTATACACTTTTTCCATTGGCAAAAACACCTGCTTGATCACGTCGCTGTAGCCGCTGCGTGCAATGTCTTTGTCAAGGTACTCTTTTACTTTTCTTTCCTTCCCGCTCACAACCCTAAGTACATACCACTTCGTTTCCTGCTGCTGCACCGGGTTTTCCTGGATTGTCTCTTCCATGTTGTTTTCCTTTAAATTTTAGCTGAAAAAAGAATAAATTAGTTTCAGCAATTCAGTGCTGGCCAAATCCATTAGGTATACTATGGTCATTATCAGCAACGTGGCTGATAGTACGATCACCGTTGATTGTTGTAACTGGGCCCAGCTTGGCCAGGTAACCTTTTCCATTAATTCCCTGTAAGAATCACGGACATAATTTGATACTTTATTCATTCAATAAAATTTGAAAATTTGAACATGTGAAAATTTGAAAATTGCATTTGAACAAATCTGAAAAGTAAAAACCATTTTCAAATTCTCCAATTACTCATTTCAAATTAGCGAGCACGGGTACTAGGATTCGAACCCAGATCGACGGTTTTGGAGACCGCTGTTCTACCATTGAACTATACCCGTAAGAAAGCTAAAAGCTATTCCGCAAGGCGAAACAGCTTTTAGAATATGTTGCAAATGTAAAAAATCCTTTGCGAAAAAACTCACGCTTTCGCCCCGGCTTATTTCAAGATCTCAGTAACCTGTCCGGCGCCCACCGTGCGACCACCCTCACGAATAGCGAATTTCAACCCTTTTTCCATAGCGATCGGCTGGATAAGCTTAACGGTCAAGCTTACATTATCACCCGGCATCACCATTTCAGTTCCTTCAGGCAATACTACTTCGCCTGTTACATCTGTAGTACGGAAGTAGAACTGCGGGCGGTATTTGTTGAAGAAAGGAGTATGGCGTCCGCCTTCTTCTTTGCTCAACACGTACACTTCGCATTTGAATTCAGTATGCGGCGTAATACTTTTCGGATGACAGATAACCATTCCACGACGGATATCTTTCTTTTCAATACCGCGAAGCAACAAACCTGCATTATCACCGGCTTCACCACGATCCAATAATTTCTTGAACATTTCCACGCCTGTTACAACCGAGTTTAACGGTGCATCGATCAATCCTACAATTTCAACGGGATCGCTCACTTTAATTATACCGCGTTCGATACGGCCTGTTGCAACAGTGCCACGACCAGTAATCGAGAACACGTCTTCAACGCTCATCAGGAACGGCTGATCAATTGGGCGTGGAGGCAGCGGGATATAGCTGTCAACTGCATCCATCAGATCGTCTACTGCTTTAACCCATTTTTCTTCTCCGGCCAAAGCTCCGGTAGCAGAACCCTGGATGATCGGAGTATTATCGCCATCAAAACCGTAGAAGGTCAGAAGTTCGCGAATTTCCATTTCTACCAGTTCCAGCAATTCAGGATCGTCCACGAGATCAACCTTGTTCATGAATACCACCATACGCGGAACACCCACCTGGCGAGCCAAAAGAATGTGTTCTTTTGTCTGCGGCATGGGACCGTCGGTTGCAGCCACAACGAGGATCGCGCCATCCATCTGCGCAGCGCCAGTGATCATGTTTTTTACATAATCAGCATGACCTGGACAATCCACGTGAGCATAGTGGCGGTTTTTTGTTTGATACTCTACGTGAGCGGTATTGATGGTAATACCACGTTCCTTTTCTTCGGGAGCGGCATCAATCTCATCATATTTTTTTTCCGTTGCCATGCCTCTCTTTGCCAAAATGCTTGTGATAGCTGCTGTCAATGTTGTCTTTCCATGGTCAATATGTCCTATGGTACCAACGTTTACGTGGGGTTTGTCCCTCTTAAAAGTCTCTTTAGACATTTTTATCGTTTTTGTATTGTGGTTTTAAAATTGAGCTATCAGCTTTCAGCCTTTAGCATTTATATTTTTCTGTACCCAGCGACAGAATTT
>DASQJI010000261.1:0-3850 GCA_035631175.1 Parafilimonas sp. | reverse complement strand
GCTTTTCGGCACGTCATTCCAAAAAATTATTTCAATTGTAAGATCAGCAGGTTTGCAGAAGTATTACTGGTGACAGTTGATGCTTCGTTCAGCCAGCAATAATGCCCCGCCTTCATCAGTCGCTGCTGGATAATGCCGCCCGTTTGAAACGTCAGCGACGCATTACCGGTGCTGATGACAAGATATCCGGCTTTTGATAAAGGGAAATTAATGTTGTTGCCGGCTGCGAGTTGTGCTTTGTAAACACGAACAAGCGGCTCGTCGAATAACAACTGTAAAGAAACGTTTTCTACCGCGGGTGGGTTTGTGTGTGCGCTGCCACCGGTTAGTTCCACATCCATCACATGAAACCACGACGTGTCATCATTCCACACACGATGAATGCGCGGCGTAACAAGGCTATCGTACCACGGCATGCCGGCAACGGATGTACTTGTGGCCGCCGTTTGCCCCATAAGCTGCGAAGTTGTCACGGTCCTCGTGAAAGTGATAAAAACGGATGGCGTAGCATGAACATGATATTGCGTGGTGTCTCCCGGAGGCAGGTATACATCGAGTACGCGCACATGATCATTCTCAAAAACATTGTGATGCCGCGGCTCATCTCTCACGGCAGGCTGAGTAAAAGCTGAGTGTGCTGCGCAAACAGCAAAAACAAGTAATAACCGTATTCTCATAATTTTCAGTCGTTAGGTAAATATCTGATATCTCTCAATAACAACTGTAAACAGTATTAGCAAATATTTTGAAAATGCTTTATCGCGAACTGTAAGATTGTTTTATCTTTCGAACAAATAAAAGCATCCAAAATGCAATTGCTTTATTTTCCGGTGTACAATTTTGATCCGCGGCTTACATCAACTGATTTATGATCCGATCCAAGACACTGTGGTTGCTAATCCTTTCAACTTGCCTCGTCGCCGGATCCTATGCGCAGGACACGAAATGGTTGCTTGGGACGTGGAATGCCCCTGTAAGCAAAGCCGGCAAATTTCACATGGCAAGAAGTATTTTGATCGACTCAGTATATGGAGAGAATTTTTCCGGAACAAGCAGCAGCGAAGCTGATGACGACAATCACACGAAAATTGTAACTGCCATTAAGGGGCACTTTAATGAAAACCAGTTCATGATGAGAATCGGGGAAGTTTTATATAGAAAAGATCCTCCGCACAATGTATGGGTAAACTGCACCACTTGTCCTTTATACAACAAAATAATCATTAAACATGACACGGTCTTTTTGAATTCCGAAATCAGCGGTTGCAGCAAGTTTTGTGACGGCATATCAGTTTACTACAAGCTCTTGCCCGATTACGACACCACAACGCAACGACAACTCGTGGATTTGTTCGCCGATTCTGCGTATGCCGCAAACTTTAAGCCGCTTGAGAAAGTTGCGATGCAACAACAGAAGGCAATCGATGATTCTTTAAAGATCGTTGCGGCTCTTGCATTAAAACGCCAGCAGCAGGTAGATGACTCGCTGAAGAACGTTGCCGCAATAGCTGCCTTGCGTAAACAGCGGGCAGATGATTCGCTTAAAGCTGTCGCCATGATTGCCGCTAAACGCCAACAGCAAGTCGCCGATTCACTTAAGAATGCCGCAATCATCGCAAGCAAACAACACGAGCAACAGGTAAAAGATTCGATAAGAACGGCGACGGCTGTTGAGAAGCAACGACAGCAGCACGTTAATGATTCGATGAAGAATGTGGCATTACTCGCCGCCGCGCGTCAAAAGCACGTCAACGACTCGTTGAGAAACGCGACGATGCTTGCAAAACAACGGCAAAAGCAGGCTGACGATTCTTTGAAGGCCGTTGCGGCATTAGCAGCAAAACGGCAAAAACAGATCGATGATTCACTGGCAAATGCAGCTATCATTGCAAAGAAACGACAACAACAAATTGACGACTCACTGAAAAATGCAGTACTTGTTGCGCAACAACAGCAGCAACACATTGATGATTCTTTGCAAAGAGTCGCGGCAGCCGCTGCGAAAAACCCGAACAACCCGGCAGCGATCATGCCCGCAAGCAAAGCACTGGAGCAACGGCAGAACGTCCTGGTACAATCATTTCACATCACAACGCCCGATATCCTTATTGAATTATTCGACAATGCGCAGATAGATGGCGACATGGTGAGCGTATATCACAACAATGAGCTGATCGTTGACAAACAAAAATTGCTGAGGGACGCGATCACAATGCACATCCACGCCGATTCACTGCACCGCGAGCATGAATTCATCCTCATCGCGGATAATTTGGGAACGATACCTCCCAACACAGCTCTTATGCGCATCACGGCGGGCAAACAACACTATCAACTAAATGTAAAGACCGACCTTTCGAATAATGCAAAAATAATTTTATACTATGATGGCAATTAAGCTGACCTCCGCCGACACTGATGCAAACAATTTCATGTCGTATTGCTGGTCCAAACTTTACAATATGAGATTTCTGCCAACCGTTTTGCTTATCACCTTTTCTTCGGCGCAGCTTAATGCGCAAAAGATCGACAGCCCGTATGTGGCTCCTTATTTTTTGCCGACGCCGAACGGATACACGACGGAAGTAATTCCGTTCCCTATTGAATTCGCTCCGTCGATAAACTACAATGGGGTTGAAGACCTCAGGTTTACAGCAGGATGGGGAAATGCGGCAACCGAAGATTACTGGTCTTATGCATTTTTGTGGTGGCTCGATGGTTCGCCCGGGATAAACGAAGACACTGTTACTAACAATCTAAAGACGTACTACTCCGGGTTGGTTGGAAGAAATATAAAACCGAGAAATATCCCGGAAAATAAGATAGTTCCGGTCCAGGTTAAGGTGACATCCGCCACCCTGACCGCAGGCGATGTGCAAACTTTTGAAGGTGCTGTATACATGCTCGATTATATGCAGCAGGAGCCGATCACGCTGCACGTTCGTGTACATGTAAGAACATGCGGCGATAACAAAACGGTCGTGTTTAACGAGATCTCACCGCAGCCTTATACATCCCCAACCTGGGAAAAGCTGGATGACATCTGGAATGGCTTTAGATGCAGTAAGTAAAAATAATACGGCGCAATTCAACGCTACAAGGTTAAGTAACGATGATCTTACACTTGCGTGTTAAACCGAATTCAAAAGTTGATTCGCTGGAAGTAAAGGGAGATGGTACGATCGCGGTGAAAATTTGCGCACCAGCCGTGGAAGGCAAGGCGAATAAATATTTGGTACGCTACCTCTCTGACCTTTTCAAAATTCGACCATCAAAAATTAATATCATTAAAGGACAAAACAATCCACACAAAACAATATCCATTGAAGCTGATGAGAAGTACGTGAAAGAAATATTGTCTGCACTAAGAAAAGCTTAAAGGACGCGCCAGGTTTCAAAAACGTTTCGCCGTAAAACCGTTGGCGCGGTTAGCAATCGCTCAATGCCGCGCGAAAGCTTCGGAACGACTCACATTGTTGCAAATTTTTTCTGGTCCTCGCGAGATTTATACATCGCAGCTTTTAATAGTTTTACTTCAAGTCTTAACAGGAACATCAAGAGCGATACACTTTGTAATTTTATTTTGCAATCAAGTCATGACAATTACGATAAGAGCAGTTGCAGCCGGAGACGTGCGGGCAATTATGGTGCTGGCCGATCAACTCGGTTACTCAATGTCAGAGCCGCAGATGCTCGAACACATACAAGCTGTGATCGGGCACGCGGATTGCGATGCGTTTGTGGCAGTAGACGAAAATGAGGTGGTTGGATGGATCGGGCTGGCGCATCGAATTCAACTTGAATCGGCTCCATTCTGCGAGATCAACGGCCTGGTGGTTGACGAAAGATA
>DASQJI010000260.1:0-10327 GCA_035631175.1 Parafilimonas sp. | reverse complement strand
ATTAAAAATTTATTTTAAAATTGATTCTCTGTTCGCGCTTAATTCATTTGGAGCATGCAAAAAAACACATGCGGATCTGTGGAATAGTCGTCTTTTGGAACCGGTAGGCTAACACCCCTGTCGATTTTCAAATAAGTTTTTTCTGTTTGAATGTCCCACATGTAGCTGCAAGATGGTATTTGCATGATCTCCGGCAACATCTCATCGAGCAGGCCGTTCCAGCAGGCCATTGCCAATTGTCGCGCCGGTGCAAGGCTGCGCATATTCTCCCCGGTATTTATTTCGCATAATTGGCGCCTGGAAAAACTTGTGCCGAGGAACAGGAGAATTTCGTGATTGATTGAATGCTGTTTCATGGCAATTATTTTTTTGATTTGAAAATGCTTTTTTCTTTATCTGACCCAAAGCTATTTTCATATCATGCCTGAAACCAGCGCCGCCGAGCAGTTGGCGGAAAGAGAAAGCAGTTGTATCGAAGGGAAGAGTGAGTGTATGAATAATGAGGGATGAGTGATGAATGATGAGTGATGAGTAATCAGTTGCCGTTTGGGAGTGGGGAGTTGGCAGTTGTGAGTTCTGAGCACCGTAAATCCAAATCCTAATTCCTAAAATAATATGGTGAAAAAGTGAATGATCCTAAATGCTAAATCGTAAATCCTCAGAACCATTTCAACAACGATTCCTTTCGGCTGCGGGATACATTAACGGCGGTGCCATCGCTCATCACAACATAGCCGCCTTCACCGCGAACGTACTTTGTGACTTCGTTTATGTTGACGAGATAGGAATGATGGATCCTGACGAAGTATGAAAATTCGTGCAGTTGTTCTTCCACTTCCTTAAGCGTGCGGCTTGCAATGATCTTCTGTTTATTTTTAAGGAAGAAGTGTGTATAGTTATCGTCGGCTTCGCAGCGAAGAATTTGTTCCGCCGGTACCAATTCGAATCCCTCGAGCGTAGGTATTGCAATTTTTTTAAAAGCTGCGTCCTTATTATTCACCTGGCTAAGCAGCATTTGAAACTGTTCACTTGATGGCAGTTTTTGCTGCACCTGTACTTTATGCACCGCAGCAATCAGCTCTTTTGAATCGATGGGCTTCATCAGGTAATCCAACGCACTAAAACGAATCGCCTTGATCGCATATTGGTCGTAGCTCGTGGTGAAAATTATGGAGAAGGGAATTTCATCAAACTGCTCGAGCAGCTCAAAACCGTTCATCGCGGGCATCTCGATATCGAGGAACACGAGCGACGGCTTTAATTTTTCAATGGCTTCAAGGGCTGCCTTTCCTGACCGGCATTTTTCAACGATCTGTACTTCCGGGCAGAAATCTTTCAACAACATGCTCAGCGTATCAAGGCAGTGAAGCTCGTCATCCACCAAAATTGCTTTTATCATACATCACAGGCTTTAACTTCCGATGGTTTTTTCAGCTTCTCTTCCATATTCTGAAAATATCGGTGTATACGGATCTCTTTTTTAATTTCCCGTCCATTTGTCTTCGTAAAGGCACCTTCAAACCTTCATTAGCCAGGGCAAATACTTTAACGGGTTTGTCAACGTTCTTAAATTCAAACGTACCCAACGACGAAGACTTAAATGCAGGGTTATTCTTGATCTTATCCTGGATCTCTTCGGAAAAAAGGATCGTGTTTGCCTGGCCCAGCGACTGAATGCGGGACGCTACATTAACTCCATCACCAAATACTCTTCCATCCTGGAATAAGATCTCGCCTATATGCATCCCGATGCGAAGAGGTACAGCCGGTTCGCTTTGTAATTCGAGTTGAATTTCCAAAGCACAATGCACCGCTTCCGTAGCACTTGAAAAGATGCAAAGGTTTCCATCTCCATAATCATTCAACACTTCTCCGGAATGAGCAGCCACGGTTTTTTCAAGAACAGAAATGTATCGTTTGGCCGCATCAATTGCGTGCACCTCGTTCTGTTCCATCAGGGCAGTATATGCAACGATATCAGTAAAAAGTATGGCCGCCAGGTGGCGTTGCTTTAAAGGGCCAACGGCCTGGTTACGCACGGGAAAATTTTTGTGCAGTACGGCTGCGATCCTCGAACCACTGTCTTTACCCTGCACGTGCTCGAAAAGGGCGCGCAGTTGTTCAACACCGGGCGTTGCTTTCTGCGACTGTACTTTGTGAACGGCAGCGATCAGCTCTTTGGGATCAATAGGTTTCAATAAATAATCCAGCGCACTAAATTTTATTGCCTTGATCGCATATTGATCATAACTCGTAGTAAAAATAACAGAGAACGGAACTTCTTTAAATTGTTGCAACAATTCAAATCCATTCATACCGGGCATTTCGATATCGAGGAAGACCAGCTCGGGTTTCAATTTCTCGATTGCGTCCAAGCCTTTTTTCGGAGACGCACAAAGTTCCATCACCTCAACCTCCGGGCAATAATCCGTCAACAGGATATTCAGCGTATCTAAGCAATGTCCTTCATCGTCTATAAGAATTGCCTTAATCATACATCAAAGGCATTTTAATAGTGACTTCGGTGCCTGCCGCACTGCCGTCAGGCTCCACGAGGTCGTTGAAAGTAACCGCTGATCCTCCCTCTTCTGCATTTTGGATCATTGCTATCCTGTGTGCCGTTATTTCCAATCCCATCGATTTATGTTTAGTGGCCGATTTACTTGCCAGTAGTGCAGCTTGCTTGCGGCCGATGCCATTATCACTGACCTTTAAATATAAGAATTTATTTTCTTCCCAGACGTCAATGTTCAACTGGCCTTTTTCTTCTTTATGCATCAACCCATGCCAGATTGCATTTTCCACATAGGGTTGTATGATCAGCGGGGGCACTTTTACAATGGACGTATCTAAATCGTCGATAACGGATATCCTGTAATCAAAATGGTCGTCGAAGCGCAGGGCCTCAAGACTGACATATAGTTGCAAAGACTCCAATTCATTTTCGAGTGTAATGAAAGACTCCTGCGAGTTCTGTAAGATCATACGCACTAACCTTGAAAATTTTGTGAGGTATTCTGACGCCTGCACTTTGTTGTTTTGAAGAATAAACCGATTAATTGAATTAAGAGAATTGAAAATAAAATGAGGGTTCATTTGCGCGCGGAGCGCCTGCATTTCCACTTCAGTTTTTTGTTGCTGCAATTCTGCTACCTGTCTTTCTTTTTCCGATTGTTCCAATTGCGAACGGAATTTTTGCTGCACGCGCCATCTTATCGCTCCATAGAATAGCGCCGCCGCGCAAACAACCGCTGTTATTCTAAACCACCAGGTTTGCCAGAAAGGAGGCCTGATGTCGATCATCAATATTTTTAAAGGGCTGTTGAATTCATTGCCCGCGTTTGACGCCTGTATTACTAACCGGTATGAGCCTGGCTGTAAGCCCTCATACCTGATAGTAAAGTACGCAGGGGCATACTGCCAGTCTTTTTCTTTGCCATTTTCTTCCAATTTATATCTTATATGGCCTTTGCCCTTTGCATAATAATCAATAATACCAGTTTCAATACTGATGGTACTCTGATTATAGTTCAGAGATAATTCTTGCAGGTTATTCACTCCTGTAGCACTTGAAAATGGGTTTTGATTAACGTCCAGCGAACGCAGGTAAACAGTAGAAGTAGGAGCGGATGAATATCTTTCAGGGTAGATGCGATCCAATTCATAGTTCAATTCCCTGTTTTCTACATGATAACCACTTCCAAAATATAAATTGCCCCTAACGTCCTTCGTTGCTGGTGGATACTCGCCATAGTCTTGTTTATGATAATCGTCTATTTCTGAAAGAGTGGTGATAATGCCGTTAGCCGGGTTAAGACGGCCGACCTGTTTTAAAGAATTGACAAACCAAAGATTTCCGTTATTATCAAGCAGCATGTTTAACATCGGCCCGTTATATCCTTCTTCCTGCCCATATGTTTTAATTCTTCGAAATTCTTTGTCAAAGTGTACCAATTCATTTTTTAAGCTGACCCAGAATGTTTGGTCTTTTTTATTATAGAGCATGGACAACCAAAACAGGCTATCGAGCAGATGTGGTACTTTGGTCCATTTTCCATTTTTGTTTTCAAAAGTAAAATTGGGTGGGTAAAGAGCTCCCAAAAACATATGTCGATCTTCTTCCTGTACAAATCCACCAAAGCCATATTTACCGGGTTTGAAAGAAACCAACAGGTTTGCAATTAAACTGCCCTTTTTAATTTCAAAGACGCCGTGATTATCCTCGCAAAAAATTATTCCATTTTTATACGGCCTGATCCAGGCGGGTGCGATAAGGAGTGAATCAACTTGTTTTGGGCCGTCCATAAAGACAATACGCTTACATCTCCTGGTCTTAGTATCCATTTCGTACATATTCATGCTAAAATACTGCCGGTCTGTTTCCTGTGACCCTGCATTGAGCCAGGCTTTTTCGGTTATGGTATCTATATAAAGAGGTATTATAGCAATGCCTTTGATACCCGGCAGATCTTTTTCCCGCAGCACTTCAAATCTTTCTGTTTCAGGATCAAAAATGTTTAATCCGTTCGCCGTTCCAATCCACAATTTACCCTTGGCACCGGGAACAATAGTGGAAATGAGACCGCTGCTTAATGAATCCTTCTTGTATGGGTTTGCAGTATATCTTTTAAAAATCGGATTAAATGGAAGCAACTCGTAAATTCCTTTATCAACAAAATAAGATGTCCATACAATTCCATCCCGGTCGCAATAAATATGCAAGTTATATTCACCTGTTTTCTGTTGCAATCCAGGATCTGAAAATACTTGCTGGATATGTTGTGTCTCCGGATCATAAATGAGAATCCCCCCGGGTTTAGTAGCCAGCCAAATCCTGCCTTCTTTGTCTATATCTATACCCACATAGCGATCATAATCTTTCAGTTTGATAAATTCATTTAAAGCCTCTATGTGATGAAACTTTGTATCATAAAGCGAAAATTCCAGGAGCCCATCGCCGCTATTGATCCAGATGGAATTTCTTTTAGTGTCATATCGCATGTCTTCAGCATCATGGAGATGTTTGACACTATTCCGATAGCAAGGCCATGAATAATATTTATTTTTCCTGTGATCAAGAAAAATCTGTTCGAGCGCCCCTGATTGACGATACTTTGCCAACGTCCATATACTGTTTGATTTTACATCAAAAGAAGATTTGTTTGTATTCCAATGTATCCCAAATTTATCAGCCTCAAGAATTTTTAGTTTTCTCCTCTTAAGAGTGTGTACGTTAATTGCGGTAATCAATGAGCCTGGTTCCATGCAATAGACTTCATCCTTTGTAGCCCAAAACGGAGCTATCGTTAAATCAGGAAACGCAGAATCAATGAAGGGTGAAAAATTTGTAAACGTATCGGCCCTGAGATCATATCTCGACAAGCCTTTAGCGGTCCCGATCCAGATATTATGCAGGCTGTCCTCTTTAAAAGAAAAAATAATATCGGAATTTATAAGGCCCCGCTTCTGCTGGTCAGGAAAGTATTTTTTAAAAACACTTCCATCGAAGCGGCATAGTTCTCCGTGAATACTTCCTATCCATAAGAATCCCTTTGCATCTTTGAACATTGCATTTGCCAGGTTTGAAGGCAATCCATCATCTATGGTCCATTGAACGGCACGAAACTGATCTGGTTTGATTTCATTTTGGCGTTCTTGCGCAAAAGAACAGCCTGCAATTAAACAAACTAAGAATAAGAGTGATATTTTTTTTGAAACCCTCATCTTTAAAATCCCTTCTCTGATAAATTAATCTTGTTCTATTACCGGTATCTTCAACACGACCTCCGTCCCGGCCGGATTTCCCTCCGCATCCACGAGATCTGTTATCTCAATTGATTTGCCATCAGCATTCTCTTTTTGCATGATAGAGATCCTGCTCTCCGTGATCTTCATGCCCATGGATTTATGTTTGACAGATGTCTGTTTCAATTCCGCTGCTTTCTTTCTGCCAATGCCGTCGTCGGTGATCGTGCAAATAATTGTTGATTCCTGTTGATCGATATTGATCCATAAGTGGCCATAGCCTTCCTTGTTCATCAATCCATGCCAGATCGCGTTTTCAACAAAAGGTTGGAGCAACATAGGAGGTACCTGGATAAAGTCGGCGTCGACGTCGGGGTGACATTCTACTTTATAATTAAACCTGTTTTCAAAACGAAGACTTTCCAGTTCAAGATATAGTCTCAACGCCTCTAAGTCCTCAGCTAAACTCACAGCCACATTTGCCGAACTGTTGAGGATCATTCTTATCAGCTTTGAAAACTTCGTAAGATATTCTGATGCTTCGGTGCCTTGCTTTTTTAGAATAAAACGATTGATCGAATTCAGCGAATTAAAAATAAAATGCGGATTCATCTGTGCGCGTAGTGCCTGCATTTCGAGCTCTGTTTTTTGTTGCTGCAGCTCTGCTACTTGTCTTTCTTTTTCCGACCGTTCCAATCGCAAGCGAAATTTTTGCTGCAGGCGCCATGTTATCACTCCATAGAACAGAGCCGCCGTGCAAATAACCGCTGTTATCCTGAACCACCAGGTTTGCCAAAATGGAGGGCTTATGGTAACCATCAATATTTTTTCCGGGCCAATGAATTCACCGCTGGCGTTGGATGCCTGCACCGTTAACCGGTAATCACCGGGGGACACGCCCTCATAACGAATAATGTTATCCATTGGATGCTGCCACTCCGCTGTCTTGCCCTTCTCTTCCAGCCTGCATCTTATTTTGCCCTTTTCTGTGGAATAAAAATTAATAATACCGGTTTCGATCCTGATCGTATTTTCATCATAGTGCAGGGCTAATTCCTCCACGTTGTTTATGTCCGATGAAAGCGGAAATGGCTTTTGATTAATGTTGAGTGAACGGAAATAAACGCGGATGTTGTTTACGTCAGCATATTTGCCGGGATATATGCGATGGAGTCCCCATTGTGGTTCAACGGTGTCTAATTTCCATCCGTTTCCTGCATACAGATCACCATGCACATCTCTTGTCAGTGGCGGATTCCATCCGTAGTCCTGTTTATGAAAACCCTCTGTCTCAGTGAAAATAGTGATTGCGCCTGTAACTGTGTTAAGCCTGCCAAGCTGTTTTGCGGAATTGATAAACCACAGGTTCCCGGTACCATCAAATTGCATACTCGTGATTGCGTCCGCGTATCCGTATTCATTTCCGTATATTTTAATTTCCCTGAACGCATGATCATAATGTATCAGTTCATTTTTCAAACTCACCCAGTACGTTCGATCCTTTTGATCGTAGATCATACAGAACCAGCTCAAACTATCGAGAATATGGGGCGTTTTCGTCCATTTTCCATTTTTATTTTGAAAAGTAAAATTGGGCAGCTCTCCCCCACCCTGTAAAAATAAATACCGGTCTTCTGCCAATTCAATTGCCCCAACCCCACCTCTATTTGTGAACGGAATTATGATGTTGGCAACAAGGCTTCCGTCTTGAACTTCAAAAACGCCATGCCTTTGATCAACAAAAATGATCCCCCCTTTGTATGGCCTCACCAGGGTAGGAGGAACGCTGAATGAATCGATTTGTTTTGGTCCATCAAAGAAGATAATGCGCTTGCATCTCCTGGTCTGCAGATCCATTTCGTACATACTCATATTAAAATATTCCCGGGGAGTTTTTTGGGAGCCTGCATTCACCCAGGCTTTGTGTTTAAGGGTATCTATACAGATCGGTATAATTGCAGTTCCCTTTAAGCCAGGCAGGTCTTTTTCCCGCAAAACGTCGAATGTTTCTGTAACCGGGTCGAAAATGTTTATTCCATCCGCAGTACCCATCCATACCTTACCCTGTGGGCCCGGAATGATCGTACTGATCAGGCCACTGCTCAATGAATTTTTTTCACGCGGATTAGCACTATATCCTTTGACAACCGTACAAAAGGGAATCAACTCATAAATTCCTTGTTGTTCCCAATTGCACGTCCATATAATACCCTCCGCGTCGCAATAAATATGGAGGTTGGCTTTTCCGGTTCTTTTCTGCAGCTCCGGGTCGGAAAAAGCCGGTCTTACCCGTTCGGTTTTAGGATCATAAATAAATATCCCTTTAAGATACGTGGAAAACCATATCCTTCCGTTGTGGTCAATATCAATGCCTACGCCACGTTCGTAGTCTTTTTGTTTTGTAAATTCCCTTAAGGCTGAAGTTTGAAGAAACTGGTTGTGCGTTAATGAAAATTCAAAAAGGCCGTCACTCGTATTGATCCAGATGGAATGCCTGGCAGCATCATACTGCATGTCTTCGGCAGTATGACCATGAAAAAAATTACGTTCATCACGCGGCCATTCATATTTTTTTGTTTTTCCATCGGGAAAAATCTGTTCGAGCAGGGCGCTTTGCGATTGATAGTATGATATCTTCCATATACTTTTTGACGCAGTGTCGAAAATACTTTTATTCGTATTCCATTGAACAGACATATCCACTTCTCTCGATAACTGCACGAGCCTTCTCCTCTTAAGGGTGTGTATATTAAATGCCGTTACCAGCGCTCCGGGTTCAATGCAAAACATCTCATCGGCCGATGCCCAGAAAGGAGCCATTTGTAATTGTGGAAACGCAGAACGAAGAACGGGCGAAAAATTGGTGAAGGTATCAGCCTTTATATCATACCTTGATAACCCTCTGTCGGTTCCCATCCAGATATTATGCAGGCTGTCTTCTTTGAATGTATAGACGGATCCCGCATTTATCGAACCTCGCTTTTGTGAACCGGGGAAATATTTTTTAAAAGTCGTTCCATCAAAGCGGCAGAGTTGGGTATTCGTTCCTCCGATCCACAAAAACCCCATTGCATCTCTAGTAGTTACATTGTTTCCGCCGCCAGGAGGCAATCCGTTCTCAACATCCCAATGAATTGCGCGGTATTGATCAGGTTTGATTTCATTTTGATGTCGTTGCGCAATACAAAAGCCTGCAATTAGACAAACTGAGAATAAGAGTATTATTTTTTTTGAACGCCTCATCTTTAAAATCCTTGCTTTGATAGATTAATCTTGTTCCATCACTGGTATCTTAATATTCACTTCCGTTCCATCTCGATTCACCAAGTCGTTTATCGTTACAGGTGATCTATTTGAACTTTGCATCATGCAATCCTATCAGCAGTGACGCGTAAGCCCATTGATTTATGCTTCGTCGCGGTCATATGCGCATACACCATTTACCTTGTACACCAAAGTTTCCCCGGCCGTCTTCTAAGATGCTATACTGTGCTCACTTCCTCGTGTTGCTGATTGCAGGAAAGAAACATATGATTGCAATAAGATAACTTTTTAATTTCCAAAGCCTGTATGATAGCGACAACAAATTCTTCACGCTCTCTGCAGTTAGTGAGTAATTATAGATAAAACATACAGAACATTTCTTAGCTACTGACGAATGCATGTTAGAAATTGGATGAAGAAGATGTGAGCGATGCGCCAGACATCCTATTTAATCCAATTACAGCAAACCATAAAATCTGGCAATTACAAATTCAGATTAATGCCAAATAAATATGTAGGCTTATGTGGATAATTCCCCTGGTCTACGCCATAAGCCTTCGAATTAATGTTCCCGTTAACACCAGGGGGAGTCTGTAACTCAGCATCCAAACCAGTATACCCCGTGACCGTGAATAAATTTGCCGCCTGCGCATAGATCCTGAGCTTGTCTATTCCAAATCTTGAAAGTGCACTCGAAGGGACGGTGTATCCGATCTGCATTTGCTTGCACCGGAAATAAGAGCCGTCGCTGATGAAATAGCTGTTGCTAACGCGATCTGTACTAAAACCACCTGTTACGAGCATTTTTGGGATCGAAGTGTTCGTGTTTTCCGGTGTCCATGAATTCAATGCTACCTCCCTTCTAATACCACTGCCGCCGTAGTCAGGGAAATCGGTGAAGTACCTTGTCAAGTTAAAAATATCGTTTCCCTGCGAGCCAAAAAAGAATGCAGAAAAATCGAAATTTTTAAACCTGAATGAAATATTTAACCCATAAGTAAAATCGGGATGGGGATTGCCAATAAAGGTTCTATCCTCATCGTTTATCAGGCCATCACCATTTATATCCGCATATTTAAATACACCGGGTTCCGCGTCATCCTGGTCAGGGGACTTTTCGACATCCTCCTCACTTTGAAAAAGTCCGATCACTTTGTATCCAAAAAATTCGCCCAGTGAATGCCCTTCCTGGTTTCGTTGTATTATCAGGTCCCGTGGGGGATCGTTATCAAAATAAATACTAGCTGGTATGTCAACAATTTTGTTATGATAAGACGTGAAAATGCCGGTAATGTCAAAATGGAAATTATTGCTTACC
>DASQJI010000259.1:0-2762 GCA_035631175.1 Parafilimonas sp. | reverse complement strand
TCTCAGCGGATGAAAAGAGAAAGCTAAGAAGCCCTTTGCAGTCCCGAAGGGACGGCCCTTAGGTAACTGAAATCAGAAAAAGATGGACGTAAAGTCCCGAAGGGACGACCTTATAAGAATGCAAATGAATCACGAATATCGTTAAACAGATAGGTCGTAAATTTCAATCGAAATCTACAACCGCAACTCTAATTCTTTCCCTTCGTTTATGAACTTTACGTCCAATGGAAAAATTCCAGCGGCAATATTTGTCGGGTACCAGTTGCGATTTTCAGGCACCACAATAAACAATCCTTCATCATCGCCAATTGCCCGGAAATGTTTCATTGGAGGTTGCTTCGAAAAATACTTCAATTGAAATCTTTGCATGAGGTCGTTTACTTCCTGATCAAACATTTCAAAAGGCAAAACCAATCCTATTTCGCTCACACTTCGGATCTGAGCGGCAGAAAAAGGCTCTGTAGGATGATCGTTCAATTCAGCCCTGGCTATAAATTCGACGATATTTCCTGCCGGATCAAAAAAATAAACTGAACGCGCATTCCATGTGCTGAACTCAGCGATCTCGCTTTGATATTCGTCTATCCAGAGCAATTCAACTTTCCCTTGCAGCCAACGCGCAGCTTCTTCGATCTTTTCTGAAGGGATGTTGAATGCAAAATGATAAAAAGGCTTGGAATCAATTGTCGCATCAAAATGCAATGTTGTGCTTCCCGCGGTTACTGTTATCCTTTTTGAATCTTCGAACACGGGCAATCCCAAAACCGACGCATAAAAATCAGACAATGCGGTAATGTTTTTTGTTTGGAGCGATATTTCTCTGAGGTGCATGCTAAACTTTTGACAGCTTTGTGCACTTAATAAATTTCAGTGCGCATTGTTGACGCGATGCGACTTTCCGCATCAATGAAAAAAATCGCAAGCTGAACGATTTGTTCACAAATCTAATGATGCGGTTGAGTATAATTTTTGCTGTTTTTCTTCAAACCCCTTTTATGCCAGGCGCAAAAGAAGATCTGCTGGTGCGCAGTGTTGCGTTCAGCCATGATGGTCACATTCCGAAAAAATACTCGTGCGACGGCGACAACATAAATCCGCCGCTTGAAATAGCTAACATTCATTCGAGCACCAAATCACTCGCTTTGATCATGGAAGATCCCGACGCACCGCGAGGTGTTTTTGATCATTGGATCGTGTGGAACATTCCGCCCAACGCCGCTATTGCAGAGAACGCCAACCCCGGGCTGTCGGGAACAAACAGTTTTGGCGACCAGGGTTATGGAGGTCCGTGCCCGCCGTCGGGCGTTCATCGTTATTACTTCAAACTCTTTGCGCTTGATAGTGAACTGGACCTTCCAGCGGGCGCCAACAAGCAGCAACTGCAGGAAGCGATGAAAGAACATATTATTGCTTCGGGCGAATTAATGGGGCGTTATTCAAGAAATAAATAGAGCTGAAAAGCGCCTCAACTTTTTGAAAACATCGAAGTTCACACGCATGCAACCAACTGAGCGAAATTGGCGTCATTTATTCCGTTCGTTTAAGCTACACGTCAAACATTTCTTATGAAAAAAAATTTACGTCTCGCTGTTCTCTCCACTGTTGTGTTTATCATGAAAGTAAACGCACAATGTGATCTTAAAGCAACGATTCTTCCGGTTAGACCCATTTTGTGTCCCAACGGAACAGACACTCTTTACACGCAAGAGTATGATACTTACCAGTGGTATAAAAACAAGCACCTGATACCAGGCGCAACACAGCGTGGCTATGTTATTACCCAAGACGATGTTGGGTATGCTTTCAACGTTGCTGTCACAAAAAATGGTTGCGCTGATACTTCCCGTCGTGTGGTAGTTGACGGTTATGTATTTCTTCTGCCTTACGTAATTGAGACCGGCGATGTCGGCGTGTACGACCCGTCGCGGGATGCTCTTATTGAATGCCCGGACGACACACTGATCCTTACTTTGGGAGATCCCTACACTTTGAGTATTCAATGGTATGATAACTATAAAGCCATAAAAGGTGCGAATGAACAAACCTATTACGTTACAAATTCAGGCAGCTACACGGTTTGTGGCGCGCCGGAAGTTTGTCCGCAATACAATGCTTGCGAAACTGTTCCTATCAATGTGGTCTTTGAAAGCCCGGTCGCTACGATAAGTGAAAAGAACGACACTTTGTTTGCATCGAAGGCAAAGCAGTATCAATGGTTCTTTAATGGCAAAAAAATCCCAGGGGCAACAGAACGTTACTATGTGCCTAACGCAATCGGTAAATACAAAGTTTCTACAGTTGACAAATACACTTGTGTAGCAGTTTCGGATCCGTATCTGTATGCCACAGCGAGAGTAAGCAAGATAATTTCCGTGGCTCCTAACCCCGTGAAAGATATTTTACACCTTCTTATCGAAGCGCCCGGCGCAATTAGACTGGTCCTTTTTGATCTCTACGGAAATCGTGTCTTACAAACAGCCATTAAAGTCGGCGATAATACAATCTCACTGCAGTCGATGCGGCCGGGCACTTATATCATGCAGGTTTTAGACAAACAAAATAAGATGATATCATCTGCGACGATCATTAAAGAGTAATAAGATTTGGGATTTCGGAATTAGGATTTAGGAATTAGGATTTAGGAATTAGGATTTTGTTGGGCGTTCTTATTTAAGATCGATGAGCCTGAAGTCAAACCCTTGCTTCTCTTTGCGAAATAAAATTTAATGCAGTTCTTTGAAATAATTAAGAACCAGCAACGG
>DASQJI010000258.1:0-8554 GCA_035631175.1 Parafilimonas sp. | reverse complement strand
GAACTCAGATATCCTATAATTCATTTGAAAGCTGAGGATATAGAAGCTGCTATTTCACATCACAGTGATTACGGTGAAGACATTTTTTCCTTTGTCAACGGTCAGTATACCACGCAGGGCGGCACCCACCAACAGGCGTTTCGGGAAGCCTACGTAAAAGCAGTGCGTGATTTTTATAAAAAAGATTATGAAGCTGCAGACATCCGCCAGAGCATTGTTGCCGCTATTTCGGTTCGTGTGCAGGAACCTGTTTTCGAAAGTCAGACAAAAACAAAACTGGGTTCGCAGAGTATATCTGAAGGCGGACCAAGTATGAAGAATTTTGTGCAGGATTTTTTGTCGAAGGAACTGGATAATTATCTGCACCGTAATCCGCAAACCGCAGAGGCTTTAAAGAAACGGATCGAACAAAGTGAACGGGAAAGAAAAGAACTTGCAGGCATTAAAAAACTTGCAAATGAACGCGCAAAAAAAGCCAACCTGCATAACAAAAAATTGCGTGATTGTCATGTGCATCTGAATGATGATCCGCCTTCAAAGGGCAAACAGGAATATATCGCGTCGCAGAATGCATCAACTATTTTTATCACTGAAGGAGATAGTGCCAGCGGTTCGATCACGAAAGCACGGAATGTAGAAACGCAGGCGGTGTTTAGCCTTCGCGGCAAACCGCTGAACTGTTTTGGATTAACAAAGAAGATAGTTTACGAGAACGAGGAATTTAATTTGTTGCAGCATGCATTGAATATTGAAGATGGACTTGAAGGATTGCGCTACAACAATGTCGTTATTGCGACTGACGCTGATGTTGATGGAATGCACATCCGTTTGCTGTTAATGACATTCTTTTTACAGTTTTTTCCGGACCTCGTGAAAAAAGACCATGTGCACATCCTGGAGACTCCGTTGTTCAGGGTGCGCGATAAAAAAGAAACGATCTATTGTTATGATGAAAGCGAAAAGCAGGCTGCGATAAAAAAACTGGGGGGAAAGCCAGAGATCACCCGGTTCAAAGGACTTGGCGAGATTTCTCCGGGAGAATTTGAAAGGTTCATCACGGAAAACATGCGGCTTCAGCCGGTGATCCTCGAGCAGGGCGAGCATATTCAGCAGTTGCTGGAATATTATATGGGTAAGAATAGCCAGGAGCGACAGGAATTTATTATAAATAACTTACGGGTTGAATTAGACCTGGTTGAAGAAAATCCGTAACCTTACACGCTATACGATTTTATTTTTCATGTTACACGTAGTTTTCCAATACTCGGATATCGAAACCTTGCATAAGGCCATTGAACTCGACGAAAGTTTAAAAGGTGAAGTCATCGAGATCCAGGACGAACTTGCAGTTGGTCCTATAGCTGATATTTTTACCGAAGAAGGCCAGGCTAATCGTAATGAGTGGTGGCAAAAGGTGATGGAATTTTCTCCGTATGTCGAGTTGGTCGCAGGTATTGACGATCGGAAGAAGGTAAATGCTATTAAAGAAAGGTTGTCAGCCGATGACGCCGAACAACTTTGGATTTGGGTAGCTCCCAATCCGCATGATGTATGCGGGTACTACTGGCTTATTAGTCAGTTAAGGGATTATGAAGGACGTATTCACATTTTGTTTTTAAACAATCTTCCTTTCATTAACGACAAGGGTAGCATCTTCTACCCGGAAAGTGTTTTTGAGATACCGCCAAGAGAATTTCTAAAGGCAAAAAAATTAGCCCGGCCGATAACCACCAGTGAATTTGAACTGGACACAGACGAATGGAATAAGCTCTGCCGGGAGAATGCAATGGTCCGCAGATTGGAAGGAGGGAAGAAGATAGTGAGTAAAGAGGCCAGTTATTTTGATAAGGATATCCTAAAGGCGATAACGGCAGAAGATCAGAAGCTCCAAAAAATATTTCATACGATTTTCAGTAAAATAAAAGTAAGAACAGGCGACGCCTTTCTTGCCTGGCGTATGCGGCAGTTGATCGATGAAGGCAAAATTGAAATGACAGGCGATTGGAAAAATGGATGGAAAGAAGTTGCATTGAAGTTGCCTGCGGTTGTGCCCGGAGACGAAAAAGCGGAATTGGATGTTACGGTGTAAGCGGGACAAAATTTTTAAAAATTCGATAAGACTTGAAATTTGATTATTGATTGTTGAGTATTGAGTGTTTAAGCTTTTTGGATAATCAATATTCAATGCTCAATATTCAACGTTCAACGTCCTGCTGCGGTGAATTGGCGAACGTGAGCCATTAAACTTCAAAACACACTGTCAAAAATTAAACAGAAATTTTGTAAATTGGATCTCACATCTTATTCCCTAATCTTAAAAAACTGTTTTATGGCTTCAGAAAGAAAATTTGATCTTGAGGACCGAATTATAGACTTTTCCTCCAGAGTAATAGACGTTGTAGAAGCGTTGCCAAATTCAAGAGCTGGCAACTATATTGCAGCTCAACTTATTCGATGTGGGTTAGCCCCTTCACTAATGTATGGAGAGGCGCAGGCGGCTGAGTCGAGAGATGATTTCATTCATAAGATGAAGTTACTTGCAAAGGAGTTCAAAGAAACAAGGGTATGCATGAAATTAATCTCTAAAAAAGCAATGATAAGACCTGAAGCTAAAATTGAATCATTGCGAAATGAAAACGACGAATTAATTGCGATTGTTTGCAAAAGTATCGAGACCGCAAAAAGAAACAATCGAAAGGCTGTAAAGAATTAAGCAGTGAGGAAAGGCACGCAACTTGAAAATTGAGCATTGATTGTTGAGTATTGAGTGTTTAGTCTTTTTAGAAAATAATCAATCAATATTCAATGTTCACTGGGACGCACTTGCTCGGCAGAGTTGAACTATCTTAAAAGGATCTAACTCGAAAATTGATTATTGATTGTTGAGTATTGAGTGTTTAGTTTTTTAGAAAATAATCAATAACCAATTCTCAATATTCAATGCTCAATTGCATTGACATGGCAGACTCTAAAAACGTAATATCTACAGAAACCGGCGTACAGGGACAATACAAAAGTTGGTTTCTTGACTATGCCTCGTATGTTATTCTTGAACGCGCTGTGCCTGCGGTGGAAGATGGATTGAAACCAGTGCAGCGGCGTATCCTGCATGCGATGAAGGAAATGGATGATGGCCGCTTTAATAAAGTGGCAAACATCATAGGGCAGAGTATGCAATATCACCCACACGGTGACGCGTCTATAGGGGACGCGTTGGTGAATATGGGACAAAAGGAATTGCTGATAGAAACGCAGGGCAATTGGGGGGATGTGAGAACAGGCGACGACGCGGCAGCACCACGTTACATAGAAGCGCGATTGTCAAAGTTTGCATTGGAGGTCGCCTTCAATGCGAAAACCACCGAATGGCAGTTGAGTTATGATGGGCGTAAACAAGAACCCGTCACATTACCCATGAAATTTCCCCTGCTTCTTGCGCAGGGTGCCGATGGGATCGCAGTCGGTTTGTCTACGAAGATCCTGCCGCATAATTTTAATGAACTGTGTGAAGCGTCCGTAAAATATCTCCGCGGAAAAAGGTTTGAATTGTACCCCGACTTTCAAACCGGCGGCATGGCCGACGTAACAAACTACAACGAAGGAAAGCGCGGAGGGAAAATAAAAGTGCGTGCTGCCATAGAGGAGCTCGATAAGAAAACAGTTGTAATTCGCAATATTCCGTATGGTATCACGACAGCGACGTTGATGGAATCTATCGTCAAGGCAAATGAACAGGGAAAGATCAAGATCAAGAAAGTTACCGACGCAACGGCAAAACATGTGGAGATCATCATCGAATTGGCGCCTGGCATATCGCCGGATATTACAATCGATGCCTTGTACGCATTTACCGATTGTGAGTTGAGCATTTCGCCTAATGCATGCGTGATCGCCGAACAGAAACCTCGTTTTCTTGGGGTCCACGAATTGTTGAAAACATCGGTTGATCACACAAAAGACCTGCTTAAAAGCGAACTGGAGATCAGGCTCGGAGATCTTGAAGATAAATGGCATTATACTTCCCTGGAAAAAATATTTTTTGAAGAAAAGATATACAAAGAGCTTGAAAAGAAACATGCGACGTGGGAAAAAGTGATCGAGGCAATCGACAAGGCTTTCGATCCGTTCAAAAAAAGATTGAAGCGTGAGATAACACGCGAAGACATCTTAAAGCTTACTGAAAAACCGGTAAGAAGAATTTACAAACTCGATATTGACGACCTCAATGCACAGATAAAGGAGATTGAGGAGAACATCAAACAGGTGAAATATGATTTGGCGCACCTGACTGATTTTGCTGTAGCCTATTTTGAAAACCTTCAGAAAAAATACGGTAAAGGCAGGGAAAGAAAAACTGAGATAAAATTATTTGATACGATACAGGCGCGCCAGGTCGCCATAGCAAACACTAAATTATACATCAATCGAGAAGAAGGTTTTATTGGCACCACGTTAAAGAAGGATGAATTTCTGTGTGAGTGCTCCGAGTTTGATGATATCATTGCTATCACCAAACAGGGTAGCATGAAAGTGGTGAAGGTTGCCGACAAAACTTTTATAGGAAAAGACATTCTGCACGCCGCCGTATTTCAAAAGAACGATGAACGCACCACCTATAACATGATCTATGTTGACGGCCAGTCGGGTACGAGCTACGCCAAACGTTTCAATGTTACGGGTGTTACGAGAGATAAAGAGTATGACCTCACGAAAGGCACTGATAAAACCAAAGTGCATTACTTAAGTGTGAATCCAAACGGCGAAGCGGAAGTGGTGAAAGTAACACTCAGTCCGAATTGCTCAGCACGAATAAAAGAATTCGATTTCTATTTCGAAACGCTTGATATCAAAGGACGCAGCAGTATGGGTAACCAGGTTACAAAATACCCGGTGCGTTCCGTTAAGTTCAAAGAAAAAGGAGTAGCCACATTGGCTGGCAGAAAATTGTGGTTCGATAATATTTACGGCAGGCTAAATGCAGACGAGAAAGGAATGCCTTTGGGAAATTTTGAACCGGAAGATAAAATTCTTGTTATCTATAAAGACGGCAGTTATGAACTAACCGACCTCGAGCTCACTCAGCGGTTTGAACCTGGTAAGATGATGATGATCGAAAAATTTAACCCGGAAAAAGTGATCACTGCTGTTTATGCTGACGTTGATAAAAAACAATATTATGTAAAACGGTTCAACATTGAAACGACAAGTCTCCACAACAAATTCTTTTTTATAAAAGAGGATCCTGCGATCGTGCTCGAAACTGTTACTACTGCCGCCGATCCGGTGTTATATTTTGAGAAAGGAAGAGGCGCACAAATTCAGAAAATAAAATATAAGATCGGAAAGAATGTAGAGATCACAGGCTGGAAAACAGTTGGGACAAGGTTTGAAGATTACAGCAAATCAGTCAAGATGTCGTGGGTTGAACAAGGCGGAAACCCACAAGGAAAGTTGTTTGAATAACGGCGGCTCAATTCCTTAAATTTTTTCGAGAACTCCGATCATAAGATTTCCTTGCACTAATGCCAGATTCTTTATATTAGCAAACAGCGACGAGAGAGTTTTGCTGCATGGACTTTGAGCGTATAAGCGCGCTCAGCTGAATGGCTGTTTATGCGAGGGCTACGCAACCGGAGCTTAAGATACAATCAGTCGCTGGCATAAAAAATCGTTTATGAAGATCGAGGAAATCAAAGTTCTCAGGGGACCAAACTACTGGAGTGTTCGTCGACCGAAATTGATCCAGATGCGTCTCAATCTCGAAGAGCTTGAGCAACGGCCCACAAACACAATTGACGGTTTTTTGGAGCGCCTGCAGAAGTTAATGCCAAGCCTTTATGAACATCGCTGCAGCGAAGATGCACCCGGTGGATTTTTTAGTCGCGTAAAGGATGGAACATGGATGGGCCATGTGATCGAACACCTGGCTCTCGAGTTGCAGACGCTAGCAGGAATGGAAGCCGGGTTTGGCCGTACCAGGGGCGTTGGTGAAGAAGGCGTTTATTTCGTCGTGTTTGATTACGTAGAAGAAGATGCAGGCATCTACACCGCAAAAGCGGCGGTGCGGCTGGCGCAGGCTTTGGTGGATGGAGAAGACTACAATATTGAAGAAGACATTCAAAGATTGCGTGAGATACGCGAAGACACGCGCCTCGGTCCGTCAACAGGATCCATTGTTGAAGAGGCGGCAAAACGCGGGATCCCTTATATCCGTTTGAATAAACAGAGCCTCGTGCAATTAGGTTATGGCATACATCAAAAAAGAATTCGCGCCACAATCGCAAGCACCACTTCTACGATCGCAGTTGATCTAGCAGGCGACAAGGACGAGACCAAACATTTATTGGAAACCGCACAAATTCCTGTCCCGAAAGGAACTGTTATCCGAACTGAAGAAGGCTTGAAAGATGCGATCGACCGTTTGGGTTACCCACTTGTGATCAAACCGATCGATGGCAATCATGGTAAGGGCAATACTACAAATATCACGTCATGGGAGCAGGCGGTGAAAGCGCTGGAAGCTGCGCAACGCTACGGCAGCAAGGCGATCGTTGAAAAATTTATCACCGGCGTTGACTTCCGCGTGCTTGTTATCAATTACAAATTTATTTGCGCAGCACTCCGAACTCCGGCGAGTGTTATCGGCGATGGCGAACACACGATCCAATCGTTGATAGATCAAACAAACAAAGATCCGCGGCGTGGCTATGGACATGAAAAAGTGCTAACACAAATAACCATCGATCAATTTACCCAAAAAATGCTGGATGAAAAAGGATATACATTAGAAACAATTCCTCCCAAAGGAGAATTGGTGCTATTAAAACCTACTGCAAATCTTTCGACCGGTGGAACATCAACTGATGTTACTGATGAGATGCATCCCATAAATATTTTTATGGCTGAACGCATCGCCCGCATTATAGGACTTGACATTTGCGGCATCGACATCATGGCGCCTGATCTTAAGACACCCATTACAGAAAATGGCGGCGCTGTTTTGGAAGTAAATGCTGCACCCGGTTTCCGCATGCATGTTGAACCGGCCGAAGGGTTGCCGCGCAATGCTGCTGAACCAGTGATCGACATGCTATTTCCAAAAGGAAGCAATGGCCGCATTCCTATTATTGCGATCACAGGCACAAATGGTAAGACTACTACAACAAGGCTGACGGCACATTTATGCAAAACGGCGGGGAAAAAAGTTGGTTATACCACGAGCGACGGAGTGTATATCCAAAATCAAATGATGATGAAGGGTGATTGTACAGGCCCGGTGAGTGCAAAATTTGTATTAAGCGATCCGACCGTTGATTTCGCTGTGCTTGAATGCGCAAGAGGTGGATTATTGAAATCAGGTTTGGCGTTTGATAAGTGCGATGTTGCGATCGTAACAAACGTAACTGCTGACCACATGGGATTAAACGGTATCAACACGCTTGAGCAAATGGCGAGAGTAAAAAGCGTGATTCCGGAAACTGTGAGGGAGGGCGGCTTTGCGATTCTGAATGCCGATGATGACCTCGTATATAAAATGCATGAAGAGCTTGAATGCAATGTTGCTTATTTCAGTATGGATGAAAATAATCCCCGCATAAAAGCTCATTGTAAAAAAAGCGGCTATGCTGCAGTGTACGAGAATGGGTATGTTTCAATATTGAAAGGCACCTGGAAGATCCGCGTGTTAAAAGCAAACGATATTCCCATAACCTACGACGGTAAAGCGTTGCACAACGTAATGAATACGTTGCCTTCCGTACTGGCAGCTTACCTGTTCCGCGATATCTCAATTGAAGATATCAGGTCAGGCCTCAGCACTTTTGTCCCTTCTGCTGCACAAACACCCGGAAGACTCAATATGTTTGAATTCAGAAAATGCAAATTTCTCGTTGACTTTGCACATAACCCGGCCGGTCTTGAACTGCTTGGCAATTTCCTGAGCAAGATGGAAGGAAGTCCGAAGGTGGGCATCATCAGCGGCACAGGCGACAGGCGGGATGATGACATTCGCGAGCTTGGAAGTATTTCCGCAAGATTTTTTGATGAGATCATAATTCGATGCGATAAGAATTTACGTGGCCGCACAGCTGAAGAGATCGTGAATTTGCTGGTCGAAGGAATTGACTCTGCAAAGACAAGAGATATTCCGACAAAAATAATTTACCGCGAACAGGATGCTATCACCTATGCGTATGAAAATGCAACGCCGGGTTCGTTAATTACGATCATGTGCGATGTGGTTTCCGAGGCGCTCGATTTTATTAAGGGATTGAAGGAAAAGGAAGACGCCTTGGTACTTGCTGATAAAATTGCTTAACGCTAGATGGGTGCCTACAAAGCTAAAAGTTCACAGACTTTTCCTTTATTCCAAAGAAAATGATGAGCCGCCGCATATTTATTATCTAACTTATAACGTGTTGTGCTATTGATTCTAAAAGTGCAATCTATTTTTCTTCGTGTACTCCTTTGTGTCCTTGTGGCTTTGTGGTTTCAAGCGGCAAACCACGAAGGCTCAAAGGCAGAAAGTTTCACTAAGTTGACCATTCATGGAATC
>DASQJI010000257.1:0-1866 GCA_035631175.1 Parafilimonas sp. | reverse complement strand
TTGAACCTTGCAGTGTTGGGGTAGCAGTTGAAAGAACTGTGAAATAACCAAACGCAGTAATACCGCTTCGTCTCTTTGTTTTTACAGTTGTGCCGTATGCGGGCCCTGCCTGCGCCGCACTAAAATCCCAGCCTGTGCTCTTGTATCTTACCAGCATACATTTCGACGAATCGAAGCCGGGCAACTCGTCACCTTTCGACGGATACCAGTTTGCTTCGATCGTTGCATCAGCACCTCCTGGTTCGGCCTCTTTTACAAGCCAGCTCACATCGATCCCGCCCTGCGTTATCGATGCACCTGAACCGCCATTTAACTGTGCATGCTGAAGGCAGCGCACTGAATAGTCGTCTACATTCGCCGCTTCGGCTATTGAGAGAGGATTATAACTTGATTTACTAAAGCCTACGGGAAAGATGAATTTTGAAGGGGCGACGTACAATTTCTTTAGAAACCCGGAGTCGTTCGTTATAAAAAATTTTTTGTCGTTAAAACCCGTGGTGGTGCAATTCGCGTCTAGTGTAAGAACATATTTATTTAGCTGGATCCAATTTTTTGGCGCACTAAATTCGACCTTGTCCAAAACTTTAAGCACGCCCTTCAGGTTTAGTATGCCGTTTGCATTTTTATTCACTTGCAGGTCATACACCTCTGCGCCGCCCGAAGTGATATCTGAATTGCCTTTTCCAAAGAATATGATTTTCGAAGTGTCAGCTGAAAAGGTGCCTGAATTTTTCCAGTTGCCCTGAACTTTATAAGTGCCTCCGCCAGAAATTAAACATGCGCTATTGTTTGTAATAAATGAGTCAGAAATAATAGTGCCGTTGTTTGCAATGATGCCCACGAATGAATTTTGTAAGCCTGCACTCGTGTATAACAGGCCGCCATGTTCAATTGTGATCTGCGCACCGCTATTTGTAAACTGAGCCGTGCTTTTTAAAGAAAGAAATTGTAAACAAATAGCTATGGCGGCTATATAAGTTTTCATTGTTCAGTTTTTTTGTTTTATCAATTGCAATACCTATAAGACGTTTCGCAAAACCAGTGAAAAATGAGGAGACTTTATTGAGGTATTGCCTGTACGATAACCTGCGTATTAGCGCATCTGCTTTTTCCTGTGTTCGTATCATTTATTCGTTCAACGAAGCAGGCAATAGAGTAGGTAGCAGGTGGCAGTTTTTCTGCGCCACCAATAAAAATCGTTGCTGTAGCATTGCGTTTTACAGAATGCGATTTTGTTGGTTTCATTAAAATATAATCGCTTGAACTGCCTATGACTTTATTGGCCGAATTTTTTACCAGTGTCGATACCAAAATACTTTGCTCCGGTTCTCCCGCGTCTATCTGGATTTCAGCAGAAACCGTGACCATCAGCTTGCTATCAAAATTTGTCGTGAACTTTTTCCCGTTTATTCCCGGAATATTTACAGGGTTTGAGGAGAGGTTCATCGCTTCTCCGGTTTGACTAAAGAATTGAAATGTTGGCACTATATTGCCCCAGTAAGCAGGATAGTCTCCGTTGGACATGAGCACTTGTCCGGCCGAACCCACACTGCCATGCACCGCCAACGCACCATTGCCTTTGAACCTGAAGTTTTCATTGAACGATGTACTACCGCCATACCCAAACGCGATATCGGCCTCTTTGACATCTGTATGAATTTGCATCAAGTAGTTCTTTACTCCGATTCCATAGCTAGTGCCGGTGACATTAGCCCACAAGCAGATCTTATCGCCAAGGCCGTTGTCAAACGTTAATGGGAAAGTGGGTGTTGTGCCAATTCCAAGGTTGCCCTGAAAAAATCCACTACCTGTGGCGGAGTTCGTGTAGAACACAGGCGCGCCCAGGGAGTTACGGTATTCAAGTTG
>DASQJI010000256.1:0-6327 GCA_035631175.1 Parafilimonas sp. | reverse complement strand
GGCAGATCAAAAGATCAGGGTTATAATCTTTGAGGATAATAAGCATCTGAGGGAATCGCTTCACCTGCTTATATCTTCATCTGTCCAATTTGAATGCATAGCTGCCTTTGCTGATACAAGAAATATTTTGCCGAATATCACTAAGCTAATGCCAGAGATCGTGATCATGGATATTGAAATGCCTGGAATGAATGGTATCGATGCGACACATTTGGTTAAACAAAAATTCCCAGAGCTCCCTATTCTTATTCTCACCGTTTTCAACGACAGCGAACGCATCTTTCAATCGCTTAAGGCCGGAGGAAATGGCTACCTGCTCAAAAATTCTTCCCCGGATGAAATATTGAATGCGATGATGGAAGTGTATCATGGCGGGACCGCGCTTTCACCTGCTGTCGCACGAAAACTCGTACAGTTCTTTCAATCCGGGGCAGTTGAAGCACAAAACGATTACCACCTTACTCCAAAAGAAAAAGAATTGCTGCATTTTCTCGTCGATGGGAAAAGCTATAAAATGATCGCCGATGCGATGCAGGTCTCTTTAGAGACAGTGAAGTCCCATGTCAAAAATGTGTATAGAAAACTTCATGTAAGCAGTAACTCCGAGGCGGTCGCTAAAGCGATAAAGCAGAGAATTGTGGAGTAAGCCGCGCAGCAACAGATACAAACTTTGATATAATTCGTTACCCACGAATAATATCTTTCCCGCGTCTGACAAATAAAAATATTCCGGGAATTGAAGCTGCCCAATTTTAATATTATAGATTATTACTCCGTCGATCGATAAGCAAAGGAAAATTTTTGACAAGCGCAAAATAAAAAACCGCTCTGGCGAAGCGGTTTGCTTTTGATTCTTTTGTTGATCTACTTATTTGCTTCTTTGCTTTTTCGTTCTTATTGCTTGTTTTTCGTTTCTTATTTTTTCATTATTTACTTCTTCTGCATCATTCCGAAAAACTAAGGCGCTGCTCTCGTCTCACAAAATCTTTCGGCCGTTGTGATCCCTCGTGATCCTGGTGCCCCGGTTTTGGAACACAATGGACACGAAGAACACACAACGAACACAACGAGGCAGTTGATGCTGTCTCACAAAACAGTCATGATAATATAATAACCGCTTTTGCGCAGCGGTTCTCATTATTTCCGTGTTGTTTGTTATTTTGTTTCTTGCTTCTTGTTATTTGGCTCTTGTTTCTGGCTTCCTGGCGGTCGCTATTTCGACAGAACCATCTGCTTTGTGCCAATCAATTTTCCATCAACATATAAAGAATACTGATAAGATGCCCCCACCCTGATCGGAGAAGAAAAAGTCACGCTTCCTTTTCCGGTTCCGGACAGATCAAAGGCTTTTATTGTTTTGCCTAATTCATCAACGACGATAATTTTCGCGGATGAGTATTTCTGTGGTAAAGTGTAATCGATCGTTGTTGTATGATTGAAAGGATTCGGAGTATTTTGCGAGAGCGAAGCATCAGTTCTTGATAGTAATACATTGCCAGTTTCCGCCTGCATGAGATTCCGCGCAACAAGCATTGCTTTCAATTCGTCAATTTGTTTTTGCAGATCGCTGAGCTTTGCTTCCGCTGACTCGATCCTGGCATCTTTTTCATCATTGGCTTTCGATAATTCCTGCACTGCTTTTACAAGCGGCACAACAAATTCCGAGTAACGTAATCCATACAAGTCATTCTCATTTGCAGGTGCGTCCACGCCGCTGAAATCGTAACCTATCTTTTTTGCAGCCGTTTCTACTTCCTGCGCAAGAAAGCCCGTGAATTGCATTTTCTGGATATCATATTTTCCGGTAAAGTCTTCCGGTCTTTTTTTGTACAAAATCTTTTCTTCTTTATTCAGATCAAAATGATAAGTGACCGGGTTAAGAAGATTTATAAATCTTAATCCCGGCACGTTTTGTTGTACGCCTGTTTTTATTCTTTCGTCAGAGAAATTTGTCCACCCAACTTCACCACCGATCGAGGTTACGGAGCTGTTGCCGATTCGCACTTTATTGCTGGCATTAACCGTAGCAGAACTCCCAATTGCAGTAGCATTGGTAATTGTGGTGCTGGTTACATCTGCGGTGGCACCTATAAGCGTGTTATTAGTCCCGGTAGTCACAGTGATTCCTGCATGATACCCAAGGTAAGTATTCTTGCTGCCCGTTGTAGTATTCATACCCGCCTTTGACCCCACTGCGGTGCACCAGTAAGAATTAAGATTTAGCAGCGCAGAATCACCCACCGCAACGAGGTTGGACATATTCTCGTTTTTGTTCAAAGCCCATGCTCCAATTGCAACATTCGCGTTTCCGCGTATGTTGGTATTAAGCGCCTGAAACCCGTATGCGGTATTACTATTGCCGATCGTGTTCAAGCCCATTGAAGCCACACCGCTGGAAGTATTGTATGCACCGATGGTATTTGCCGATAACGAAGCGGTGCCTACTGCAACGTTCGCAGAGCCGGTCGTGTTAGCAGACATGGCGTTAGATCCGACGGCCGTATTGTAATGTCCGTTATTGTTCTGTAAAGCCAACATGCCAAACGCGCTGTTCGCGTGGCCGGCAATATTTGCATATAACGTGCGGTATCCCGAAGCTGTATTCTCATAACCTTCGGTGTTAGAAAACAAGGCACTGTCGCCGGTGCCGGTATTGGAATGGCCGCTTGTATTCGAGTATAAGACCTGGATGCCTACAGCAGTGTTTCCAGTGCCTGCGCCGGTTTTGTACGCCAGGAATCTTTTGTTTGCGAGAAACAAAGATCCGTCGAGATACAAACTGCTCCAGGAATTCGCGGCAGAACCGAGTGCATGTTTGTTGTTAAGATCGGGCAACAAGCTAACGTTCACTTTCGTTGGGGAATTTAGATTTGAAAGAGTCTGGTTTGCCTGCGCGTACACGCGACCCGCAAAAGCAACAGGAACCAATAAAATAATAGCGAGATAGATTTTCGTTTTCATAAAAAATATTTTCCCCTGCGTGGCAGAGAAGTTACTGATGATATAATTCGAAATTATGTTATAACAAGTGTGCGATCTGAATTGGTTTTCTGGAACCGCGTCGTTTCATAAAGCGGACCGTAGCATGTGATTATTTGATCTTCGTCATTCAATTGATAAACCGAACCCAGCGATAAAGTTTACGAAAAAATACGAATAATCGGGATCCAGTTTCTTCTCCCCGATGTTTCTCAAAGAAGGGGCTGTCAAACTTATGATCACCACGAGCTCCGAAAATTTTCGCTTATAGTTTGTTGTATCATGTACTCGATCCTGAAACGTGGACGATCATAACCTCGTCGGATGCTTTTTTGCAGCAGATTTTTTTTCATTTTGTCACCACCATTTGCTTTGTGTCTATCAATTTTCCATCGACAAGCATAGAATATTGATAAGCGCCTGAAGACAAAGTCGACGCATCAACCATAATGTTTCCACTATTGTTCGAGTTTCCTTTGCCCGGTGGACTCCCAAGATTTACTTCCTTCAGAAGTTTACCCGTTTTGTCGGTCACGATTATTTTAGCAGAAGAAAATCGCTGTGGCAAAGAATACTGAATCGTTGTTGTATGATTGAACGGATTAGGTATATTCTGACCAAGCGATGCTCCAACCGTTACCGATAAATTATTAGTCGCCGTTTGCATATGATCCCGGGAATTTATCAACGCCTTCAATGCATCAATTTGCTTCTGCAGATCCGCGATCTGACCCTCATAATGTTTTTTCAATTGATCGTTTTGATCAGATAGCTCTTGTACTGCTTTGACCAGCGGGACTACAAATTCAGCATAACGCAAGCCATAAAGATCCTTGTCATTTTTCGCGGCATCTACTCCGCTAAAATCGTAGCCAATTTCCTTCGCTGCCTTTTCCACCTCCTGCGCCACAAAACCGGAATAAATGATTTTTTCCTTTTGCGTACGTTCAGCAAGTTCCGCCGGACGCGGAAGGATTTTTTGATCCGTTTTTATCTGAGGCTTTTGAACGATATTATCGGCCGCATCAAGATCGAGATTGTAAGTGACAGGTTTTAGTTTGTTGATGAACGATAAACCCGGCACATTCTCTTTGATATTTTTTTTCACCCTGCCGTCTGAAACGTTAGTCCAGTTTGCATAACCACCAATGGATATTACGTAGCTGTCTCCAATGCGAACCTGGTTTGAGGCAGTGATAAGAGCGTAACTTCCGATCGCAGTAGAATTACTATACCCATCTGCATTTACATCGGTAAAATAACCATCGCCGGTCAGGTAACTTCCGGTGGCATTTGAAGAAAGCGCATCAGTTCCGTTCGCTGTATTTGCACCGCCGGAAGTATTACCATAGAGCGCATCAGCTCCGTTCGCTGTATTTGAATAGCCGTTGCTATTGTAGAGCGCATAATAACCGTTTGCTGAATTGTACCCTCCGAGGCTGTTTGAATATAAGGCCGCACTTCCGTTGGCAGTATTGCCATACCCGGTGGTATTATTAAAAAGAGCGCTGCTACCGTTGGCCGAGTTATCGTCGACGATATTATTGTACAAAGCATAATAACCGCTAGCCGTATTATTCTTACCGGTAGAGTTTATTGCAAGCGCATAATAGCCCGTTGCTGCATTTGAATAGCCGGTGGTATTCGAAACAAGCGTACCGTTTCCAAATGCCGTGTTCGAAGATCCCGTTGTGTTACTGTACATCGAGCTTTCGCCAACTGCTGTATTTCCACCGCCGCTGCTGTTTGAATAAAGGGCATTGCTTCCCATCGCCGTATTCTTTACGCCGGTCGTATTTGAATAAAATGCCTTATAGCCGCTGACAGTATTTTCATACCCGGTGCTGTTGGAATAAAGCGCATCGTATCCATTGGATGTGTTCCTGTTTCCTGTGCTGTTATTGTAAAGCGAATTGAATCCGGTTGCCGTGTTTCCATCAGCGGTTGTATTATTAGCAAGTGCTCCTGCACCAACAGCTGTGTTACCGCTCGCTGCGTTTGACGTAAGCGCCAGGTCACCAACTGCGGTGTTATTGCTTCCCGTCGTGTTCGAATACAGAGCGCTGACACCAATCGCGGTGTTCGCGTTACCGGTGGTGTTTTTATATGACGCGATCTCGCCATTTGCCGTGTTATGATATCCCGACGTGTTCGAGAACAATGTGTTGTAACCGGTTGCAGTATTATCGTAGCCGGTATTATTCTTTTTCAGCGCCAGCACCCCGGCCGCTGTGTTATTAACACCGCTGCCGCATACATATGCGAGAAAACGGTTTCCGCCCAGGTAAAGGGAACTGTCGAGGTATAAACTTTTCCATGAGTAGGTGGCAGATCCGAGATTTAAAGAATCGTCGGCGATCGGCGCCAGGTTCACGTTCACTTTGGTTGAACTGAGATTACTTAGTGTTTTATTAGCTCCTGCAATTGACGTCCATTGCGCACCATCGAAATAATAAAATCCGGGTGTGCTGTTCGTCTGATAGATCATTAAACCGGTTGCCGGAGACCCAATTGCATTCCGTTGCGTTGCAGTCATCCTCGGAGTAAGCATCCCTTGCGTAGTCGATTTTATTTCAAGTATTGAAGATGCGTTTGGTGTGGTTGTACCAATGCCTGCACTGCCTGTTGAAGGAAACGTGTTTTGCGCATTTGATTTCATGCAGTACGTAAAAAGCGTTGCCATGAAAACAGAAGTGTAGAAAAGTGTTTTCATAATTTTCAATTTAGGTATGTAAAAGAACTGTTGGGAAAATTTTTAGCAGAACGGAAAAGGTACGAATAATTCGAATGAACAAAAAATGTCCGGTCTTGTCCGGAGCTCTCCCAAACTAGTCTGCATTTATTTGAGATCAAGGGATATCATGCAATGGTTTCGTTTCAGTGAAGGTGCATTGCACCGGTGCAAGAAGCCGTCAAAAGTTTTCCGATGGAATTGTATATGGCCGGACGAAGCTTCTTTGATGAAGCGCGCGATCAGACACCCGTTTTGAGATTAACTTTTAAATCGAATTTCAGTGCGTGAAGAATACGTAAGCTGACGTTGGATGGCTATTACCGTTCCGTGCCTTGCAAAGTATTTTGAATTATTCCAAACAAACAAGTGAATCGCTGATAATGTCGACACATTCCATGATCTGTGATTTTGTGATGATCAATGGCGGCGCAAACCGGATCTTGTCCCCGTGCGTTGGTTTTGCCAATAAACCGTTTTCTTTGAGCGCAATGCACAGTTCCCATGCAGCTTCTTTGTTTGGATGATCTATTACAATTGCATTAAGCAACCCTTTTCCCCTAACAGTTGAAATGAACGGAGAATTGAGTTTACGCAGTTCGCTTCGCAATAACTCG
>DASQJI010000255.1:0-1844 GCA_035631175.1 Parafilimonas sp. | reverse complement strand
GGGCTGGCCTTTATCATTTGTGTTGAAGGCATCTACCCAACTCGCAACTAAAAGAAAAAACTAACCTATAATAACGCGATTCAATTTTTAGTGATAACAACCAAAAAGAAAATCTCATGGAAGGATATATAGCGGAAATAAGATTGTTCGCCGGCAATTACGCTCCACGCGCCTGGGCATTTTGTGATGGCCGAATCTTACCTATCGCCCAAAACACGGCTCTGTTCTCGATCCTTGGCACTACCTATGGAGGAAACGGAGTAACCACATTCGGTTTACCGGATCTGAGGGGCAGGGTTCCGGTGGGTCCTGGCCAGGGTCCCGGATTGCCGGAGGTAGTGCAAGGCGAAATCGCCGGTGTTCATGATGTAACATTGGTCACTGACAACATGCCCGCACACAGCCATTCTGTGTCGGTGAATGATGACACAACAAGTATGGCAACCACAGGCGCCGGCAATTATTTAAATACTAAGACGGAAAGCGGAGAATCTGTGGCGGCATCAGGACTCTCGTCGCCGGCTGTGCTGAATCCGGCAACGATCGGTAACACCGGAGGGAATCAACCATTTTCAATTATGCAGCCATACAATGGCCTGTATTACATCATCTGTATTGAGGGTATTTTTCCAAGCCGCAACTAGACGTATGTCGCATATAAGCTCATCGTAATAACTTGTATTGAACCTATGAAGGTTGCCGTTATATCCAACTCTGAATTATGCATCCCGCTTTTACAGTATTTAAAGTTGAACCAGGTACAAACGGTGTTCTATTTAGGTTCGTATCAGGCGGGCGCCGATATAAGTTCTTTGATCTCGTTCTGTAATGTGAATCGTATCGCTGTTGAAGTTGAAAAAAAGTCTGCTCAATTGTTTTCGTGGCTTTCGGCACAAAACCCGGATTATGGTTTTGTATTCGGCTACAAAAGATTAATTGATGTTGAGCGACTAGGGGAATTCAAAAAGAAGATCTTTAATATACACCCGGGCAGGTTGCCGCAGTACCGGGGGGCAAGCCCTGTTTTCTGGCAGCTAAAGAATGGCGAGGACGCGTTGGGTATAACAATTCATTTCTTAAACGAAAGGTATGATGCAGGCGAAACTGTTTGGAGTAAGGAAATAGGCAATGAACCGCATTTCTCTTATGGGTTGGCTGAACTTATTTTCAGTAATGTGTTGACGGAAGGTGTGCGGCATGTACTGAGTTCCGGAATTGATCAACTTCACAAACAAAAATCAGTTCAGGATGAAAGGTTCGCATCAACCTACAAAAAACCTGGGTTGAATGATGTGCTGATAAACTGGCAAACCATGCCTGCTAAAAATGTCGTTGATCTCGTGAGAGCATGCAATCCCTGGAACAAGGGAGCGATTACTGTTTATAATGGTATCGAGGTCAAAATAATCGACGCAGAACTCGCAGGCACAGAAACAAACGAATCGCCCGGGACTATTCTTGAAGTTGGGAATGCGATATTGGTTGCTTGTGCAGGCAACAGCGCTGTAAAAATAAATTCTGTGAATGCAAATGGAATATTCGTGCCGGCAAGGTTCGCCGAAAAATTCGGATTCATTGCAAAGCAACGTTTCGGCCTTTCCTGAATTAGCCGGCGGGGTTGCAGTTGCTTTAAAAAGATTAAAGTCATGAATAATACCCGGTACATGAAAAGAAGATTTCTACGTTGCGTTTGGGCAGGCTTATTTAATTCACATAGGCTATTCATCGCACTTGGGCTTGCAATTATCTTTCAGTGCCATGGTTTAAAAAGCAAAGCGCAAACCACGTATTGGGTCGAGTCAATGAGCAACACAGTAAAAAAAGAAAATGTTGCAACGCCCCCT